>JBDSJK010000214.1:0-2520 GCA_039917535.1 Burkholderiales bacterium | reverse complement strand
CCCAACTGGCTTTGAGCATCAACGGATAGCCGATTTTTGCTGCGAGTTTCTTCGCTTGATGAATGTCATGTGGCAAGGCGCCGGTCGCGGGAACAACGGCAACGCCAACCTGTTGCGCCAACTCGCGCGCGGCGACTTTGTTGCCGAGCAAGCGCATGACTTCCGGCTTGGGACCGATAAAGATGATGTCCGCAGCGGCGCAGGCTTGCGCAAAATCGGGATTTTCCGAGAGGAAACCATAGCCCGGATGGATCGCGTCAATCTTGGCTTCGCGCGCGATGCGAATGATATCGTCGATGTCCAAATAGGCTTGTATCGGCTTTTTGCCGGCACCGACTAAATAACTTTCGTCGGCCTTGAAGCGATGCAGCGCGAAGCGGTCTTCGTTGGAATAGATCGCCACCGTGCGGATGCCCATTTCGGCGGCGGCGCGCATGACGCGGATGGAAATTTCACTGCGGTTTGCAACCAGGATGCTGCGGATGGGATTCATGCTGATTTAGCGTTTTGTGTCGCATTGATTGACTTGTTAGAGCGCCCAGACGTTTTCAAAGCAAGCTTATTGCAGTGCAATATACTACTTTACGGCTGCGTTGACCACTTTCGAATCGGGGTGCAAGGGGCGATCAGATGGCGTGGGCTCGCCACGGGCAACGTCGTTCTGAAGATACTTTTGCTGAGTCCATCCGGGTCCGGTTGGGTACAGCGGATTCTGAGATTAAAGCAGGGCTATGGCGCCATGAAACCCGTCCACAACGCGTGGCAACGACTACGGCAAGCGTGTGCCCTGGTAATAGACTATCTGCCAGCCACTAGGTCGTTTTGCATAAAGCGCCGAATAACGCAGGCTGAACTTGGCGTCTTTACCTTTACATGGTGAGTTGGACGTTGCCGACGGCAGTCGCAAGCACCAGATCGCCCATTTCACGTGTCATCATTTGCTCGCGATCGAACTTGTATATCTTGAGGTCGCCCGATATAAAGCTGTCGATCACCTTACGCTTCGTATCCGCGATGCCCGATGAGTGGACATAGGTCATTTCATCGGCAAAGATTTTTTCCAGCGATGCCGCATCGCTGACTAAATAGGCGGCAATACGCTGATCCTCCAGCACAGCGATATCGTCGGCCACGCCCGCGTAGGCGCGACTCAGTGCAACCATGACGAAGAATAGGGGCAATAGCAACTGTTTCGCGATAGATTTCATGTTGGGTTCCTCCAGGTGAATTCACACTTATCGTAACAATGATCGACCCGTGTTGCTAGCCCCTGCCATGAACCGCACCCAGACTTGCTGCTGGCGTGGTGTGGCATAAGAACAAGTATCATGAGGAGTCACAAGCAGCTAGGAATGAATGATCCGAAGTAGAAGTCTCAAGACGGGGTTTGTTGTTTTATGACGGTGAGAAATACCGGGCGCGGCAGGAACAGCCTGCATACGCTGGGCGCACGCATGAAGCCCAACACCCGCCTCACTTCTTGCGTTAAGCTTTACGCACCCGGCACCGTCCGAATGCGATGAAACTCACATGTTCGATCTTTCCTTTTCCCGATTTTTAACTTTGTTGTTTCTAGCAATGCTACAGGCTTCGGCCGGTGCAGCATTTGCAAGCGATACCGCAAGTCTGTATCGCCAAGGCTCAGCGAGCGCTGATGGCATTGGTAAGTTTTATATGGGCCGCGAAATCGCTCGTGTCATGGGTTTCGAGGGTGCTGCATGGCTCGAACGCGACGAGCGCGAGCGAGAAGAGCGCAGCGATCTGCTGCTGGTCGAACTTGGCCTGAAGCCGGGAATGGTTGTCGCCGATATCGGCGCGGGCACGGGCTATTACTCGCGACGGATCGCCTTGCTGGTTGGCCCAGCAGGCAAGGTTTACGCAGTTGACGTACAACCCGAAATGATCAAAATGATCGAGGCGGATGCGAAGCGGCTAGGCCTGAGTAATGTCGTTCCTGTCTTGGGCGGGATCGATGATGTGAAGCTGCCCAATGCCGTGGTCGATGTCGCCCTCATGGTCGACGTCTACCACGAACTCGAATTCCCCAACGAAGTGCTGAAGGGTATCCTGCGCTCCCTCAAGCCGGGCGGGCGGATAGTCTTCGTCGAATACCGCGCCGAGGACGCTACCGTGCCGATCAAACGCTTACACAAAATGAGCGAAGCACAGGTCCGCCGCGAAGCCGCCCAGCACTCGCTCGTCTGGGAGCGGACGGCGAAGAGCCTGCCCTGGCAGCATATAGTGATATTGCGGAAAAAATAAAGGCAGTCCACGATTCCTAACGAGCACACAGTTGTAGGCTAGCCAAACAGCTTTATCGTTTGCCCACGCAGTGAGCCTCAATCGTTAAAGTGATGTGGATCAAGCATAGCGGATCCGCTTTCTTCTTCACCCTGTGGTGGATCCAACCCTGCGCGTTTTGATCCGCCTTACAAACTACGATTTCTCTATCGAATTTGCGCTGTGTTGCTGCGTTCTGCACGCCAAGCGGACAACGTCCACAGAAACGTGCCGAAATCG
>JBDSJK010000213.1:0-2706 GCA_039917535.1 Burkholderiales bacterium | reverse complement strand
GGCGACGGTGAAAGCGCCGACGCCCATCGCAAGTTTTATGACGAATACAACGCCGTGATGGACCTCCCCGCGGAATACTATCTCGACACGATTCAAGCAGTATTTCAGGAGCATCATTTGCCAACAGGCAAGATGGTCGTCATGGGAGAAAAGGTCAATCCGGCGGCGATAAAATCGACGGCACTGTTTTCCATTGAAGGCGAACTTGACGATATTTCCGGCAACGGCCAGACCGAGGCGGCCCATGAGTTGTGCACCGGCATTCCAGCGCCACGGCATAAACACTTGCTCGCCAAGGATGTCGGCCACTACGGCATTTTCAGCGGCCGAAAATTCCGCGAGAATATTTATCCCGAAATGCGCACGTTTATCCGCAAGTTTGGCTGAGCTAGGAGGCAATTCGTGGCCGATTCGACATCCCCGCAAGCCTTATTCGACATGTTTCAGAAAATGGCGAATCCGTTCGCCTTTCCGCTGCAAAATTTTCTAGCGCCCAGTCTCTCTATAGAAGAAGTCGAAAAGAAAATATCCGAGCTAAAAAGCGTGCAAACCTGGCTGCAAACCAATCTCGGCATGTTGGAACTCACCATTAAATCCTTAGAGTACCAAAAGGCGCTGCTTGCACCCCACAGCCCAGGGACGCCGGAACCGGCGGCCATGGAAAATCCCTTCACCGATCCAAAAAATTGGCCTTGGAATTTTATGAATCCCAGCCAAGCCACCGCGACGCCGGAAACGCCCAAAATTCGAGCTAAGAAGTCGCCACCAAAATAGCCGTCGGTGCTCCACACAACCGGATCTACTACTTTCGGCCTAATCCTTTTGGCCGATGCCAATTAGGCCTTTTGACATATTTTATTGAACGCCCTTCAGGGGAATAATGCCATTGCGGACTACACGATCATTTCAGGTTCGTGTTCACTGCCTCCTCCTTCGCCCCGCTCACGCGGGGCTTTTTCTTTCCCCTTCTTAAGCGCCTATAATCCTCTTTAGAGTTTCGGAGGCAAACAAATTGAAAGTGTTGATCGTAGGCGCCGCCGGTTACATCGGCGGATCTGTGGCAAGCAGATTACTGGCTGAGGGCCATGTGGTTTCAGGACTAACCCGCAGCCCCGACACCGCGCTCAAACTCAAAGCGTTGGGTATAACGCCGATTATCGGCTGCAACACCGATGTGGCCATTTTGCACCAAGCGGCTAGCGTGGCTGACACGGTCATCAACGCTGCAGACGTGGAAAGCCCCTATCCCGTAGGCACAATCCTGAACGCGTTGCGCGGCACAGGCAAACGCTATATCCAAACCAGCGGCAGCAGCGTCGTCGGGGATAAATCTGGAGGTGAGTACTCCGCGAAAATTTACAACGAAGACACACCCTGCGATGTTTTGTCGGAAAAAATTGTGCGCACGGCGATACACCGCCAAGTGCTCGCTGCTGCCCACGATGGCGTTCACAGTGTCGTGCTTTGCCCACCGTTGATTTATGGCCCAGGCAAGGGACTGAATCCCCACAGCGTGCAAATTCCCAAAATGATCAAGCAGGCGCAGAAGCACGGCGTAGCCCGGTATATTGGCAAAGGGGAACACGTTTGGTCGACGGTACATATCGACGATGTGGTCGATTGTTATCTGCTCGCACTAGAAAAATCGCCGCCCGGATCGTTTTATTATCTTGAGAACGGCGAAACGAATTTCAAAGCGCTGACCACTTCGATCGGCAAGTTGCTGAACATGAAAAATGGAGGTTGGTCGATGGACGAAGCGATCCAGGAATGGGGCCCGCAAGCCGCGTGGTTCGCGCTCGGCAGCAACAGCCGCGTCAGCGCGGAAAAAGCGCGACGCATGCTAGGCTGGCAGCCCCACGGCGCAGGTTTGTTTCACGAAATCGAGCAAGGCTGCTACCGCGCTTTCTTATAAAAGGCTTTTTTTATGACCATGCAACTATTCGACCTCGCGGGTGCTGATCCGGATCATCGCTTCAGTCCCTACTGCTGGCGCGTCGTGATGGCGTTGCAGCACAAGGGCCTTGCGTATGAAGCTATCCCCTGGCGATTCAGCGACAGGGATAAAATCGCTGCGACAGGCCAAGGCGCTGTGCCGGTGATCGTCGCCGACGGCAAGTTCATTCACGATTCTTGGACTATCGCGAATTATCTCGATGAACGCTATCCCGCTCATCCGCTGTTTGGTAACGATATCGCCCGAGGCAACGCGCTGCTGATTAAACATTGGGCCGAGCGCACGCTGCATCCAATGGTTTCGCGCATGGTGATGATGGATATTTACAACGCGATTCACGAACGTGACAAAGTCTATTTCCGCGAGTCCCGCGAAAAACGTTTCGGCATGACGCTGGAGCAATGGAGCGCCGACCGTGAAACAGTCCGAGAACAATTTCGTATCGCCCTTGAGCCGGTGCGTTTAACGGTTCAGAGCCAAGCGTTTATCAGCGGCGCGACACCCGCATTCGCCGACTACATCACCTTCGGTGCGCTGCAATGGGCGCGTTGTGTATCGCCGTTCAAATTGCTCGAAGCGGACGACCCCATCTACACCTGGCGCAGCCGTGTGCTCGAACTATTCGGTGGCGTGGCCGGCAAAGCGCCGGCACGCGACACCTCATTCAACGCTTAATTACCAGTCGTCAGGAGATTAAATGGACCCAGTCATCGCACAAAAGTCACCCTTTAGCGCCGAGCTAAAGGCCG
>JBDSJK010000212.1:0-11166 GCA_039917535.1 Burkholderiales bacterium | reverse complement strand
CGCACATAAGGCTCATAATTTTAAACCTAGAAATCCCTAAAACGGCAGTTAAAGCCAGAATATTTCTCTAATGCATTGAATTAAAAAACTATTCAGATGCTTTTGAATTCACCAAAATCCTACTGCTCCGCAATCACATAAAAATGACGAATCGCCCCGCCAGAACTCGTTTTACGCGATTTTCATCCTTGTTCAACAGCCTTGTTCAACAGCCGTTTTTAGGATTAAAGGGAGCTCGATTTATCTCGACTGTTTCCCATAAATTAAATCGAGCGTGGCCCTCATGGCATTAAAAAAATTGCCGTTGTCACGGCGACGTATAAGTCGGGCGCGACATAGCCTCGCTAATAAGCAAAAAAATCCGCGCCGAATCATGCGTATTTACACAGCCTCGTCCTTTATCAGTCACGATAACTCAAGCTAAAGCCCACTCGACTGCGATTCGTTCCGACTCTCATTTCATACCTCCACAAGGTGAAATTAACCTACCTCGTGGCGTCCGTTTCTCTGGGACCAGATCAGTTGCCTCAATTTGATCCCACGGCAGTCGCGAAGATAACACCGCTAACGGGTGTCTCAAGACGATCATGGCGTCCCGGCGAGAGTGGAAAATCCAGTGTGCTCATCGTGTAAATCCCTCAAAAACCTATTCAGTATTAAAGGATTCTTGGGGGATTTCGTGCACCACGATTCGCCTGTATTCATAGCTATTTCGAGGCGTGTGGGAGTTTTGCAGGAGCGACTATTCAGCTCATGTGACCGATACCGCGCGCCATCGGCGCGGCCAGTACAGGCAAGAGAAACAGCAACGCGATTTCTATGTGGATGAACCGGCGCGCGCTGTGAATCTCGCTGGCACCGGGCAGCATCGCTGCGCTTAGGTGCAATGCTTTTTGCCAACGCATGAATTGCAACGTCGGCCGAACAGATAGCAAGCCCACCACCACGAACAAACCCAGCTTGGTCCAAAATGCCGGGTTCGGGGTATAGAACGCCGCACCCTTCGCGCCATACATCACCCGTAGCCCACCGGCGATTAGCGCCAGGGCCGCGAGGATCCCGTACATGGAATCGATCCGTGTGACGCGCGTAATCGTTTCCGCCGTTACGCCGGGGCGGATCAACACCATTTCCGCCGCCAGGATCACGAACAGGCCGAACACGCAAACGTGATTAAGGATTGCCAGCAAAGCCTCGAGCCACATTTCAAAACTCCTAGTCAGTGAGCGCTTGATAAACTAAGTCACGCAGCAAAATCCGATAGTGATTGCGCTTGTTGATTTCCTGTGACATGTAGGTCACGACCAGTTGTTCCTTGGGGTCGATCCAGAAGTACGTTCCCGCGTAGCCACCCCAAAAATAATCGCCGACGGATCCGGGCCATTCCGCCAAACCGTGTTCCTTGCGCACGGCAAAGCCTAGACCGAAGCCATAACCCGATCCCGGATTCCACACCGTTCCCACAGCGACGGCAGGCCCAACGTGATTCGACGCCATATACGCCACTGTCCTGGGGCCCAATATCCGCACGCCTTCCAGGACACCGCCATTGAGCAGCATTTGGCCAAAACGCAGATAGTCACCCGCCGTCGATGCCAGACCATGTCCGCCGGCAAAAAATATCGTCGGCTTGGTGAAGTCGAGCAGTTCCAATTTCGCACCCGTTTGCGGATTGGGTTGCGGCTCGGCAAGTCGCTTGAGTTGATCGCCGGCCAAGATAAAGCCTGTATCGCTCATCTTAAGGGGACGCAAGATTCGCTCGCGAACACATTCGTCGAGCGACTTGCCGCTCGCAATCTCAACCACTCGGCCGAGCACATCGGTGGAATGGCTGTATTCGTACGTTGAACCGGGCTCATAGGCCAGCGGGACTTTTGCCAGCGCCTTGGTGAAGTCCGCCAGCACCCAGTTCTGCGACCAAATCCCCGCTTCCTGGTACATTTTCTGCACCGTGGTCTTGTCGAACAACGGCGGGCCATAGGTGAGCCCCGAAGTGTGGCGCATCAGATCCTGCACGGTGATCTGCCGCTTGGCCGGCACCGTGGTGAAGCTTGCCGTGCCATTTGCATCGGTTTTTTCGATGCCGACTTTCATATCTTTGAATTCGGGAAGATAAGTTGAAATCGGCTCCTCCAAACTGAGCTTACCTTCCTCCACCAGCATCATGGCCGCCACACTGACGATGGGTTTGGTCATGGAATAGATGCGAAAGATCGCATCATTGGTCATCGGCTTCGCCTGGCCACGGTCTTGAAAGCCAAAGCTTTTTTGATAGACCAGCTTTCCCTTGCGCGCGATCATCAGCGTCACGCCGGGAAGTTCTTTATCGTCGCTGATTTTTTGGAAAGTCGCATCCAGGCGCGTTAAGCGTTCAGCGGATAGGCCGACGGAATCGGGCGACGCTTCGGGCAACGGCGCGCCCCAGGCGAATCGCACCAAAAGAAACGCAATTGAGAGAACGTACTTCATGGATTTCATTGTTGCCTCCTCGATTTTTGAATTAAGAACGTGGTCTTCAGAAAGGTAATTCAACCGCGTGGGTTAAAAATTTCATTAGCGGAACCGAAGTGCGGCACGCATCGGCGTAGCATTCGATGAAATCGCTAGCGCAGGCCTCTTTGTCGCTAAAATAAATCGACGTGAAAAAATCTTTGCGCTTTAAATCGTCAACATGTGGATCATCAGCGCGGTAGCCTTGCGGTGCGCGAGTGAGCGCATCTCCTTCTATCGCGAGACCGGACTTCAGCACTTTACGCCATTCGCCGTGCTTGGCAACAATCTGATCGCGTATCTTGCGCAGGGCTACAGGATCGGGATGCCAGATGCCGCCGCCCATGAAGCAATTGCGCGGTTGCAGATGCAAATAGAATCCCGGCGCATGGACATCCTTTCCCACGCGATGACGGAAATGTGCCGCGGCGTGGGTTTTGTATGGTGATTTGTCCTTGGCGAAACGGGCATCGCGATAGATGCGGAACATGGATCCGCCGTTGGGCCGCGGGTCTGCATTGAAATGTTCGCTGATCTTTTCCAGATGATCGGCGAAATCCGAAATGAAGCGCAGCAGTGGTTCCTTAACATGATCTTCATAGCGCGGTTTGTTTTCCTGAAACCATGCTTTATTGTTATTGGCCTCAAGCTCACGTAAGAATTTGAACAGCTTCGGAGTGAAGTGGCTTGTGGTCATGGCAATACTCATTCGTCCTGATTCAGAGCAAATAGTTTACCAATATTGTCGGATCAAATTACTTCCGAAATTGAAAAACAATCGGCTTGCAAGGTAATTCCAGGGCGGCTCACAGCCTAGCCATGCCTGAGAGGCAGACTGGGTGCGCCTCGTGGCGCACCCTCAATAAATACTTAGGAATCCCGCTCCATATATCGCGTCGTAAAGAAATCTTCTTTGACGTTTTGGTTCGCCTTGAAGTTTTGGAATTGGATTATGGTCTTGTGACCTGATTGTGTGTTGGTCGACTCAAGGCGCATCGGCTGCCACTTGTTGCGCTCCTTGTCGACCAGTTCGATATCAGAAAATTTGCTGGTCTTGCTCAACTGGCCGCCTTCGTCATAGAACTCGGCTTTCACGGCGACAAAGTTTTCTTTCAGCACCCAACTGACTCGTTTGGAATAGCCGCTGTTGGTTTTGACGTCCTCATTTTTTGGCGTCGATTCCGTGACCCAGCAGGGCTTGCCGTCGCAGGTTTCGTCTTTCAAGATTTTGTGATTCCACTCGGCGGGTTTATGGCCGATCACGTCGCCATAGGAAAAATCGGTGCCGACAAAGCTATCTTTTTTATTACTGGAAACCAGGCGGCGAACTTTTTTCAGTGCGGGCAAATAAATCCAGATGTCGTCGTCCTTGGCGGAATTCTCGATCAGCAGCGACACGGTCCCCTTCACGTCCGACGGCGACAGAAAGCGGGTCATGCGCATGTTGTCGATGCCGTTCGTCTGCAGCTTGGACGTACCGAAGGTCTTGCGCACGCGCTCCTGACCATTCTTATTGGTCAGCGTGAAGGTCGCGTCTGAAGTGGAATCCAACACTTTGGACACCACAAAATTCTTCTCCGCGATCTCAACGGCGGTGGGGTCCGCAGCTTGGCTGTCAAAAGGAACAACGAGCGATGCACCCAGACCAACGGCCAGGAATGTTGCGACAGCGGTAGCGGGTTTGAATTTCATGGTGTCTCCATTAAAAATAAACTTGGGCCTAAAAACCAGCACTAATGCGGGGATTAACGTCAACGCGGCGAATACGCTGACAAGCATGGAACAGGCGATCAGGGTGGCGAGCCAACTATGCACGTAGAAACCCGGCGAGAACCACAGTACGCCATAACCCACGGCGACGGCTGAGGCAACGAACAAGCACGCTTTGCCGGCTGTGGCCAAGACATGGTTTACCGCCGTGATTTCGTCGACGCCGGCTTGGATTTCTTCTCGCAGACGATAGACCATGTAAATCGCGTAGTCGGCGCCGATGCCCACCGCCATCGCTGAGGACAGCGCGTTGGGGATGTTCAGCCGCATACCGGTCCAGCCCATCACGCCGAAGTTAGCCAACACCGCGAGCAACAGTGGCGTAAGCACCAACAAGCCACCGATGAGGGAACGAAACACCAAGGACGAAATAACAAAAACTACACCGCCAATCTGGATAATATTCCAAATCTTGTCGTGTACCATCACCTCGGTCAGGCCTGCGCCGGCGGGAACGCTCCCACCAAAGCTCACGACCACGGTGTCGGGGAACTGCTGTTTGGTAAAGGTCCGAAGTTTAGCGATCAAATCTTGCACGTAAGCGCTGCTGTCAGTCTTCAGGAACACGGTGAGGTTGGCGACTTTATAGTCATAGTCCACGTAGGAATCGAAGTCACCCGGCTCACCAGACATGGAATACAGCAACAAATATTGAGAGACCAAATCCTGGCTATCTGGGATGCTGTAAAACTTTGGATCGTCGGCGTTCATAGCCTGATTCATACGCTTAATGAAATCAGCCATGGAAATGGTTTTGCCAACGTCCGGTTGCGATTCCGCGAAGCGCTGCGTTGCCTCCATAGCCTTCAACACGCGCGGATCTTTGATGGCGTCGGGATCTTTGCCCTCCACAATCAGGTTCAGCGTGTTGGTGCCGCCCAAGCGGGAATTCAGCGCATTGTCAGCCAGCTTAAAATCAAAATTGTCGGCGAAAAAGCTCTTGGTTGCGCTGTCAACCAACACCCGCGAGGCCCCGATTACCGCAACTATCATCAAGAGACCAATCACGATGAACACATTGCGGCGCTTTGGTCCCGTCACCCAACTGGCGATGGTCCCCGTAATGGTGTCCCAAAAACGTTTGCGCTCGTAGCCGTGGCGTTCCATGTCGCCCGGCGCCGGAAGCAATGAACGCAGCGCAGGGACAAAGGTCATTTCGATAATCAGCGCGCTGAGAATGCCGATGCCGGTAAAAATACCGAAGGTTCGAACGGAGACAATTTCAAACACGATGAGTGAGAAAAACCCAAGCGCCGCAATACCGCCGGCAGTGAGCATCACTGGGCCCACTTTGGTGACCGAAGAAATCACCGCAGCGCGATTGGCTTCTTTTGCAGTGAGCTTGGTCGTGTCACGTAGGTGATGGTATTCCTCGTAAAAACGCTTCAGCAACTGAACCGCATGGCCCGCTGCGACGGCCAGAATTAAGATCGGGGTGCTGGAGTTGAACACATCCATGGGAATACCCGACAACCCCATGATGCCGACACCCCATAAGGTTGCCAGAATCGCTGTAAGCAGTGGCAAGAACAGTCCCTGGAAAGTGCGAAATGCTTCGAACAGGATCAATCCAACCAGCACGATAGCAAGCGGGAAAAATATGACGATGCGCTCGGAAAATGTTTCAATGCGCGACAGGAAGCTAGGTAATCCACCGACATTGATCTCAACACTATCATCCTTTACTTTTGCGACGACTTTATCAACCACATCCATCATGCCGCGAAAACCGGTCGGACCTTTCTGAAAATCGACGATGATGGCGGCGGTTTTAAAATCTTTAGACACGATAGAATTAAGGTAGGCAGGATTGCGTAGGATTGCAGCCTTAAGCTCCGCCATTTGCGCCGGCGTCTGCGGCACTTTCGCCATCAACGCGCGCACCTCCATGCCGTCGGCATTGCCGCGTATGTCCTTGGCTTTGTTTGCCGCAAGCGAGAGTAAATTCTCTTTCACCACCCCCGGTTTGTCGCGAATCTCTTGCGTGACCACGCGAATTTTTTCCAACACGGTGGGTTGAAAAATATCACCTGATTTAGGCGTAATACCAATCACGGCAATAAATTTGGAGCCAAAAATCTTGTCGATCTTGTTGGTTCCGATCACGTAGGGGTGAGACTGGGGCAACACACTATCGGGATCAATAATAATCTTGAGGTGCTTGGCCTGCATCAGCAAGAAAGCGGTAATCAACAACACCACGACGATCACCAACCAACGAATCTTCAGTATGAACTCTACATAGCGTTGCAAAATCTTCTCCTTGAGCACATTGCCAGCACTTTACCGGTCCCTGCGGTAGTTATTGTTTGTGGAGCGAGCCAACAGCCCGCCCAGCATCAATTCGGCGACACTTTTGGCGAGTGCCTGGAATTCTTCGTAGGGCTTCAATTGCATAAAAAGAGGTACGCCAAACAGCGTGATCGCAGCGAGTACGGCGTGCGCAGTGATAGCTGGGTCTGATGCCGCAAACTCATTTCGTCTAATGCCATCCTCGATGAGTTGGGTTAGCAATGTTTGCTTCGCCTCTACGTGGCTGTTGACTACATCGATTCGTTCCCGGGCGACGGCCTCGACCAATTCGTTAATACGTGGCTTCTGCGACCAGCGCGAGAAGGTATGTTCCAAGCTCGCGAGTACAAAGCGTTCCATGCGAATCGCGGCCGGGACATCCTCTGCGATAACGCTGGACAGCGCGGCGCGCTCTTCAGCCAGGCAGCGCATCGAAAGTTGCGCGCCAATTGCCAACTTGTTCTCGAAATAGCGATAAATGTTCGCGGCGGACATGGCGCAATCGCCCGCGATCTCACTCATAGTGGTCTTGCTATAGCCGTATTGTTCAAAGCGCTGTAATGCCGCTTTGAGTATCGCTTCGGTCACGGAATCCGAACTAATCGAGGGTTCATTGAGTGCCATGGCGAGAAGTTTAATGTGTGATTAATGAAGAATCAAGAAAATATTTATTATTCACAATTTACCACCCACTATATTATCGTTGTTGATTTACATCCAAAACTGAGCCACTTATTGGGGTAATTTGCACCCAACTTTGACCCAGGTGTTAACCCTATCCTGCCGCACGTCAACACTGAGTGTATGCAACTGTTTCTCGACGCGGTCGGTGTGCGCCATCCGACCTGCCGCATCATTATGGGGCTCGACGGCGGGCGGGCTTGCCGGGGACCTGAATCCACCTCACAACATGAAACGCTTAACGCTGCCGCCCTATGCCCCGGAACTCCATCCGGTCGAACCTCTCTGGCACGAGTCGCGCGAGAAATTCTTTCACCCCCCTCGCCTTCGATTCTATTGTCGCGCTGGAAGCGCGCTGCAAATCAGCCTGGTTGCCCTCGAAAACGATTCACCGCGGGTCCAGTCTCTCGTCGCATGGGATTGGATTATTACTGCTCTAAGGAATTAGAAATGGAATAAAGCACAAACAGCGCGCCTGACTGAGGCAGTTTGACGGTACACAATGGGGGTAATTGTCGTTGTGTGAAGCGAAACATCAGCGTTGCGCTGAATTTGAATTGGGACAGATTCGAACTTTCCTAAACGTTGTTACAAAAAAGCCCCGCATCGGCAGGGCTTTTTACAACGCGTTTATATTTATCACTTTGCGTTGGAATCAAAACTTGGCAGCCCGCAACCAACGCCTTCCTTGAGGTAGTCACTGGCGTTGATGGGCATAAGCCTTAGCTCTTCCTCCTGCGCCTTGATCTGAGATTGTTGGGGCTCATTTGCAGCAGCAACAGACTTACTCGGCGCTTGTTCAACAGCTTTGCCGCCTGAGGAGTTCTCGACCTCAAACGCAAATATTAGCGCAGGGGGAAGCATCAGTATGCAACCCAATACCAAGCTCAAAATAGAATTCTTCATCGTCAAACTCCTGTTACGAGCGTCTATTTTAGTCTTACCAGGAGGCAGGCGCAATCAATCAAAATGGCTTTTCATCCACGCCAGGTAACAACTCACGCCGGCGCTGCCCTCCTGCGGCGTCCATGAGCCGCGCTCATCGGCCATTACCGGGACATAGGGTCCGGCTTTTGTTTCGAAGAAAACGCAATCGGGCTGCAATGCTACCAAGGTGTGAAACACGCCCGGCGGAATATCCACACCTTAATACGCGCTCTGGGGCTGCAGCCTAGCTTTGTCGGTGACCTCACCATCGGCATTGAAAAACAATACCCCTATCCTACCGCGCAGAATGATGATGCTCTCAGCCTTGGTCGGGTGCAAATGACAATGCGGCGGGATGTAGATTTCCGGCTCGATAGCATTGAGCGAGCGCTGACACACATCGGTATCCACGACGTGAAAATTGTAGTTCTTACGTTGTCGCGGCGACGTCTTGGCGGCTGCGCTAGTCGCATTTAATAAATCCAACGAAATAATTTTTTGCATCGGCTTAATAGTGTGTTGAAAAACGTGGCGAGCGTAGACCAAACAAGGCGCGGAAGACGGAAAAAGCGCAGTTTACATATAAGTAAATGAGCATTTTTCTGGCTTTGCTAAGTAGGATAGGCAAGCGTAATAGTTTTTAACATACTGTTAATAGTGCAGCGTGACGTTGTCGGAGCTCAGCCATTGTGTAAGCTCGGCGAGCAAGACATCGCTAATTTTGGCGGAACCGATATTAACTTCGCAGCGCGCGTCTCGATTGCGATAGGACACGCGCACCGTACAACTCCCGGGCATGTGCGGCTTGATGATTTTCTCGAGGCGCGCGGCGTCGGCCTGGCCGTTGAAAGAAAGGCGCAGCTCTCGTGCATATTGGCTGCGGGCCTGCGCTAAATCGAACACTTTGTCTGCGGTGACGCGCAAGCCACCGGAAAACGCGTCTTCACTGACCTTACCCTCGACAAACAGTAACTGATCTTCTTTGATGAGTTGGCGATGATTTTCCCAAACTTCGTTGAAGATCGCCACGTCCACTTTGCCTGTGCTATCGTCTAGCGTTACGGTGGCCATGCGCCCACGGCGGGTTTGCTGCAGGCGCATGCCGTAAACGATACCCGCCAGCCGCACCGGCTCAAATTGTGGCTTGAGGCTCGCTAACGACTGCCTCACCAAGCCCGTCAACTCGTCGCGATAAGGCAGGTAGGGATGGCCGCTTAAATAAAAACCAAGCGCTGATTTTTCCTGCTGCAGGCGCACGCTCTCGGACCACTCCGGCACATTGGCATACTCGCTACCCTGGGCTGTGCCACTTGAACCCGCGTCATCGAACAAACTGCTCTGCAGCACGTTACGACTCATTTGCAGCGCATGTTCCAACGCAATCCCGAGGGAGGCCAGCAATTGGGCGCGATGTGGATTTAGGCTATCAAACGCACCGCCCCGGATCAACGATTCCATCGCGCGACGATTCACGACGCGATGATTAACGCGATGGCAAAAATCGAATAGATCACGATAGAGGCCATGGTCTTGGCGCTGCTTGACGACCTGCAGAATGGCCGCTTCGCCGGTACCTTTGATCGCGCCAAGGCCATAACGTATCGCTTTGTCAGTCACGGGTAGGAAACGATAGCCACCCGAATTGATATCCGGCGGCAATACGGTCAGTCCGTTCGTTAACGCATCTTCATGTAAGGCGTGAACCTTGTCCGTGTCGTCCATGGCGGCGCTTAAGTTAGCGGCCATGAACGCGGCAGGGTAATGTACTTTTAAGTAGGCTGTCTGATAGGCGAGCAACGCGTAAGCCGCTGCGTGGGATTTATTAAAGCCATAACCCGCAAATTTTTCCATTAGGTCAAACAACTCGTCGGCTTTAATGTCCGACAGACCATTTTTCTTCGCCCCATCGCGGAAAATCGTGCGATGCTCGGCCATCTCCTCGGGTTTCTTTTTGCCCATCGCGCGACGCAGTAAATCGGCGCCGCCAAGGGAATAGCCACCCATGATCTGCGCCATCTGCATCACCTGTTCTTGATATACCATGATGCCATAGGTCTCGGCCAGAATGGGCTCGACACGCGGGTCGGGATATGCGATGCGCTGCCGGCCGTGCTTACGCTCGCAAAATTCCGGAATCAAATCCATCGGGCCGGGGCGATACAGGGCAACTAGTGCGATGATGTCCTCAAACCGATCCGGTTTGGCCTTGATCAACATGTCGCGCATGCCGCGACTTTCCAACTGAAACACCGCCGATGTATTGGCAGCCTTAAGCAAGTTATAAGTCGCGGGATCGTCCAGCGGAATGGCGTTCAAATCAAAGCATGATAGCGAGGCCTCTTCCTTGATGTAACGCACTGCCCAATCGAGTATAGTCAACGTGGTCAAACCGAGAAAGTCGAACTTCACCAAACCGATGGCCTCGACATCGTCCTTGTCGAATTGGCTTATGACGGCGTCAGATCCTTCGGTGGCGTACAGCGGACAGAAATCCGTGAGCTTGCCCGGTGCGATCAACACCCCCCCCGCGTGCATGCCGACGTTGCGCGTTAGACCTTCCACACGTCCCGCCAACTCGAGCAACTCAGCTACTTCTTCTTCTTTTTTCTCGCGCTCGGCAAGTAAGGGCTCCAACTCGCGCGCCATTTTCAAGGTGATTAATTTGCCCGGTGCAAAGGGAATAAGTTTGGCAATGCCATCGCAAAAGTTGTAACCCAAATCCAGCACACGGCCCACATCACGCACCACAGCCTTCGCGGCCATGGTGCCAAAGGTGACGATTTGCGCCACGCTGTCGTGGCCATATTTTTGCCGCACGTATTCGATTACGCGATCGCGGCCATCTTGGCAAAAATCAATATCGAAGTCGGGCATCGACACCCGCTCTGGGTTCAAGAAGCGCTCAAACAGTAACCCATAGGCTAATGGATCGAGATCGGTAATACCTAATACAAACGCAACCAACGAGCCAGCGCCGGAACCTCGGCCCGGCCCGACCGGCACGCC
>JBDSJK010000211.1:0-5219 GCA_039917535.1 Burkholderiales bacterium | reverse complement strand
TCAACAATGTGACCCCGTGCGGGCGCGCTGGGAGACCCTTCATTTGACCTCGCCCTCCCCAAGCGCCTGGAACTTTTTTTGCAGAATCAGCAACGCCGCCGCTTCTGCCAACGCTTTCCCAAAAAGGGGATTGCTATTTCTTTGCGGGACCACTCGCGCTTCAACCGCTGGATTTCATCTTGCAATGAACGCCGTTCACGATCGTCATGCCCCGCTTCCGGACGGCCCGCACAGCACGCGGCGCGCCAATTCGCTAAGTGATGCGCATACAACCCCTTTTCCCGGGTTCCACTGCTAGCCAGGGTCGTCACGAGATTGAGGAAGGTGAGAAAATCGCAGAATGAGGAAGCTTGGAGCACGTGCGAGGGCACAGAGGTATTGACGACAAGACATCACGGATCGGGTAGGGGAGCTACTGCGGTCGCAGTTGCCGGGGCGAAGGAACCGCGGGCGCCCGAGGCAGCAAGCAGGGGATGGGTCGCACAACAGGGGGCTCAACACCAAGCTACAGCTGGCCGTGGAGGCGTTTGCTATGCCGCTCAGCGTTATTGTTACAGACGCTAGCTGTGCAGATTGCAGCCAGGCTCACGCACTGCTCGTAGGCATGACGGCCGAGCCCCTGCCGGCAGACCCAGGTGCTGACAGCGAGGCTATCGTCAAGCAAGCCCAAGAGCACGCCAGGGCAGCGGTGACCGCGCCGCGCAATATGTTGGCGGCGATTCACGAAGCGCATGCACGAGCGCTTGGGCTATAGCGCTGTCGACTAACTCGGCCTGCTGATTCCGCTCGGCTTGCGCTTGTGCAATTGACCGCCCGCTGGCGAATCGATACAGTGTTAAGTCAATGCTAAGCCTTGGAGGAGCGACTGGCCATGAATGTTTCCATAAACTCGCAACGGCTCTGGCAGTCGCTGATGGATCTCGCCAAAATCGGCGCCACCGAAAAAGGCGGCGTGCGGCGCTTGGCGCTCACACCGCTTGACGGACAAGCGCGTGATCTGTTCATTCGTTGGTGCATGGAAGCGGGTTGTGAAATCACCATCGACAAGATCGGCAATATTTTCGCCCGGCGAGCGGGGCGCAACAACGCGCTGCCGCCGATTGTCACGGGCAGCCACATCGATACCCAGCCATCGGGTGGCAAGTTCGACGGTAACTATGGCGTACTGTCCGGCCTAGAGGTGGTGCGTACCTTGGTGGACAACGGGATTGTCACCGAGGCGCCCATCGAGGTCGCGGTATGGACCAACGAAGAAGGGTCTAGATTTACGCCGGTCATGATGGGTTCAGGTGTATTCATCGGTGCTTTCCCGTTGGAGGAAACGCTCAAGCAGACGGACATCGACGGCATATCCGTGGAACAGGCGCTCAATGACATACGCTATGCTGGACCGGCGCCCGCAGGCGGGCGTTCCATCGGCGCTTACTTTGAAGCGCACATCGAGCAAGGCCCCATCCTTGAAGACGAAAACACAGTCCTCGGCGTCGTGATCGGCGCGCTAGGGCTGAGATGGTACGACGTGATCATCACCGGTCAGGATGCCCATGCCGGGCCTACGCCTATGCGGTTGCGCAAGGATGCAATGGTGGCGACCGCAAGAATCGTCGCCGAAATCAACGCGCTCGCCTACCGCTACCAACCTAATGGCCGTGGTACGGTCGGCTTCATGCAAGTGAAACCCAATTCTCGCAATGTGATTTCGGGCGAGGTTCGATTTTCTGTGGACTTGCGCCACGCCGACAATGCACAGCTCGAGCAGATGGAACAAGAGATGCGCGCCGCCTGCGCGCGGTTTGCCGAAGCGGAACGTTGTACCGCCACGGTCGACCGAGTGGCGAACTATCCCGCATGCAAGTTCGATTCGGAGTGCGTGACCGCCGTTCGCAGTGCGGCGCAAAAACTGGGACTGTCGCACATGGAGATTGTCAGTGGCGCTGGGCACGACGCAATCTACATGGCACGAGTGTGCCCTACCAGCATGATCTTCGTACCGTGTGAAGGGGGCATCAGCCACAACGAAATCGAAAATGCGCGACAGGATCATTTGGCGGCAGGCTGCAACGTACTGTTGCAGGTTATGCTTGAGCGCGCCGGTGTCGTTCATTAGATGCGCATCGCGGTCGAGAGCAACTAAGCCACAACAAATGCCATAAACAACCAGGGCGGGAATGTCGGAATTGATCGTTACTGTTGGTTCGCTGCGCTTCGTCGGGCGCCTTGAGGAAAAGCTTGCGCCGGGAACCTGCGCCGCAGTTCGGGAAATTCTGCCTTTCACCAATCGACTGATCCAGACGCGCTGGAGTGGCGAAGCTGCCTGGGTTCCCCTTGGCGATTTCGATTTGGGCGTGGGACCGGAAAATGCCACGAGTCATCTATCTCGAGGCGACATGTTGTTCTACCCAGCCAGTGCGAGTGAGACAGAGTTTATATTCGCCTACGGTAGCGCGAGTTTCTCCAGCAAGATGGGGCAGTTGGCGGGCAATCATTTTTTCAGTCTCAGCGAAGGTTGGGAGCAGCTACCGGAACTGGGCCGCAGGGTGCTGTGGGAAGGTGCGCAACCGTTTCGTATCGAACTCGCGTAACGGTAATTCACCCTTTTAAAAGGCTTCACTAATTATTGACTCGATTGACCAGCCAATGGCGCAGGGATACAGTACGATAATGAAAAACGGTTTTTCAATTTGCTGTTCGCGCCAGCAAATAGTGCATTTCCAAACCTTCGCCTCAGAAATGTGCGCGTTGTGGCGCGTACTGTTCCTTGTACGTTCTGTTTTCGAGGCTAAGCAAACCACGCTGGATTGGCACAGGTTTTGCTCGCCATTAATGAAGTGGTGGCGCGACTACCGCAAACGTCCGGTAGGGTTAGTAGTGCGGAGAAAATAAAATAGGTTGTATGTCGTAAAGCCTAATCAAGGGGTTCCGTTCGCAGTCTAATTGAAGAAGAGGCGAAAAATGGCTAAAGAAATTTTGTGCGCGTTCGGTGTTGATGTGGACGCGGTCGCAGGTTGGCTTGGCTCCTATGGTGGCGAGGATTCGCCGGACGATATTTCGCGCGGCATGTTCGCAGGCGAAGTGGGTACGCCGCGATTAGTCAATCTGTTCAAACGCTTTGGCATCAAGACAACCTGGTTCATTCCCGGTCACTCCATCGAGACATTCCCGAAGCAAACCGACATGGTGGTTGAAGCGGGCCACGAAATCGGCATCCACGGTTATTCCCACGAAAACCCTATCTCGATGACACCCGAGCAGGAAGAAGCGGTGCTCGACAAGTGTATCGATCTAGTGAAGAAGGTGTCCGGCAAACGGCCCACGGGTTATGTCGCGCCCTGGTGGGAGTTCAGCACCGTTACCAACGAACTACTACTTAAGAAGGGCATCAAGTACGACCATAGCCTGATGCACAACGACTTCACGCCCTACTACGTGCGCGTCGGCGACAAATGGACGCCCATCGATTACTCGAAAAAACCGAAAGAATGGATGGTGCCGCTCACGCGCGGAACGGAAACCGATCTGATCGAGATTCCAGGAAGCTGGTACTTGGACGACCTGCCGCCCATGATGTTCATCAAGAAGGCACCCAACAGCCACGGCTTTGTGAATCCGCATCATCTAGAAGAAATGTGGCGCGACCAGTTCGACTGGGTGTACCGCGAAATGGACTACGCGGTGTTCGGGATGACCATCCACCCGGACGTGTCGGGGCGCCCGCAAGTGCTGATGATGTTGGAACGGCTGTTCCACTACATCGTTCGCCATCCTGGCGTCAGGTTTACCACTTTCAACGAGATCGCCGACGATTTTGCCAAACGCTCTCCTCGTAAGGGCAATAAAAAATAGTTTGGCAAGCCCCAAGGAGTCGAAGCAATGAAAAGCTGGCGCAACCGCAAGACGCTGATACTAAGCCGTACCGAGATGATGGGCTTGCTCACGCCCGCTGAATATAACGGCTGTGTCGAGCAGGCCTATCGTATGCACGGCGAGCGGCGCTTCTACATGGCCCCGAAGGGGCACATCGTGCTCGATAAATATCCCGGAGAGTGGGAAGCCATGCCTTCCTATATTGAAGAGCCGGAGGCGGCGGCGTGCAAGTGGGTTTCCATCCGAGAAAAGAACCGCGAGAAACACGATCTGCCGACGGTCTTTTCGATCTTGATCTATACCCATCCGGAAACCGGCTTCCCCCTCGCCATTTGTGACGGCAGCTATCACACGGTGATGCGTACCGGATCGGCCGCGGCGGTGTCCGCGAAATGGCTGGCGCGCAAGAACTCGAAAATCTTAGCCATTGTCGGCGCGGGGAATATGGCGGAAGGTGTGCTCGCAACCTGCAACGAGGTGTTCGCTTGGGAAGATGTCCGCATCTGGAGCCGTTCCCAGAAGACGCTGGATCATTTTGTCGTCACCCAGCAGCCGAAGTATGCCAAGTTCAAGATTCGCGCCTCGACCGATGTCGAAGAGGTCGTTCGCGGCGCCGACGTGGTCGTCACAGTCACGCCGGCGCGCGGCCCCCTAGTCAAGGATGAATGGATCGGTCCAGGGACCCATATCGCGGCCCTGGGTGCGGACAAAGGCGGTGATCAGGAACTCGAGGCCAAGATCCTGCAGCGCGCGCGCATCTTTGTCGATGACATTCGCCAATGTCGCACCGATGGCGAAATCAATGTTCCGCTTTCCCAGGGCATTATCAAGGAGCAGGATGTCGTCGGTGAAATCGGCGAGGTCATTGTCGGGAAGAAGCAAGGACGCACATCGGACAAAGACATTACGCTCTTTGACTCAACCGGTATCGCTTTACAGGATTCGGCGACTATTCCGCTAGAGTATGAGCGGGCGGTTGCCGCCGGTGTCGGAATAGAGAAGAAAATGATTTCAACCTAGTCATTAGCAGGACTATTTTTCAACCAAGGAGATGGCCATGGCAAACAAAGCAGGTACGAAGTTTTTGGCGGCAACTAACACGCAACCAAAGCTAGCGCGTCGTAAGTTCCTCAAGGCGGCAGGCGCCGCGGCGGGCGTGGCGGCCAGTTCCGGGCTGATCGATGGTTTCCCGCTGATCTGGGCGCAGAACATGAAGGATGTCAAGCTGGTGCAGGTCGGCGGATCCTATTCCGCCATCAAGGACATTGCTGACCAGGCAACTAAGGACTTGGGCTTCAAGGTTGAAATGCAAACCGCGCCTCACGACGCGTTGCTTAACCGCTTAGTCACGCAAC
>JBDSJK010000210.1:0-5633 GCA_039917535.1 Burkholderiales bacterium | reverse complement strand
ACGAAACCCGCCGGCGGCAAAGCGGAATAACAAATCGCGATTGGGCTTACTCGCCATCATGTCGACCAAGGCAAAGGCCAACAGATGGGGAAGATGGCTCACCGCGGCGAACACGGCATCATGCTCTGCGGGCCGCATCAGATGGACTTCCGCAGCACAAGCCTGCCACGAGCCGCGCACCACATGGATCGCAGCCGGGTCGGTTTCCAGCTCCGGTGTGAGTATGACTTTGCGGCCTTCATAGAGCCCAGCATCCGCCGCGTCGGCACCGCTTTTTTCCGTTCCCGCGATGGGATGTCCGGGAACGAAACGGGGAAATTTCGCACCGAGTGCTGCGCGAGCGTAGGCGACCACATCTTGCTTGGTGCTGCCGCCGTCGGTGACCACCGCGTGGGCCGCGAGGCGCGGCGCCAGTGCCGTGAGTAAGCATTCCATCTGCGCTACCGGCGTCGCAAGAAAAATAAAATCTGCGCCGGCTACGGCCGCGGCAGCGTCCGTCTGCGCTTCGTCGATCAGACCTAGCCTGAGCGCTGCGTCCAGGTTGGCTCGGCTGCGCCCGACGCCGACAACTTGCTTAACCAAATTTCGTTGCCGCAAAGCGGCGGCAAACGACCCGCCGATGAGGCCGACGCCCATGACAACGAGTTTTTCAATGATCGGAGAAGTAGCGGCCACGCAGGAAGAAAATAGAGATTGTGGAAAAACCTAGCGCACGGGAACTTGCTTAAGCCCGTCAGCGAGGGCGGTCAAAAAGCGCTCGTTTTGTGGCGGCAAGCCAACGGAGATGCGCAAATGACGCGGCATGCCATATGCCGCGACAGGCCGCACGATCACGCCCTGTCGCAACAAGAATTGAAATATCGCAGCTCCGTTGCCAACATCAACACTGATGAAGTTGCCAAATGGCGGAATGTAGCTTAATCCCAGTTGCTGAAAGCCTTGCGCCAGTTGCTGCAAACCGTCACGATTGAGAGCCGCGCTCTTCGCCAAAAAATCCGCATCGCCTAGCGCCGCTTCTGCCGCAGCGAGCGCTAAACTGTTTACGTTGAACGGCTGACGCACACGATTCATGAGATCGGCCACGTCGGGATGAGCGAGTGCGAAACCCACGCGCAATCCGGCCAGTCCGTAAGCCTTGGACAAGGTGCGCGTAATCACCAAATTCGGAAATTGCTTGAGCCAGCCGATACTATCCATGCGCAAATCGGCGGGCAGATACTCCCCATAAGCTTCATCGAGCACGACGATGACCCGCTCGGGAATGCCTTTCAAAAAAGTCAACATCTCGTCGCCGGTCGCGAATGTGCCCGTGGGGTTATTGGGATTCGCTACAAATACGACGCGCGTATCGTCGCGAACCGCTTTGGCCATCGCGCTGAGATCGTGACCAAAATCTTTTGCCGCAACCGTAATGCCTGTTGCGCCGATGGCTTGCACCGCTAAGGGGTACACGGCAAACGCATGTTGCGAATAGACCGCTGAATCTTGCTGCGTTAAAAACGCTCGCGCGACCAACTCCAACACGTCGTTGGATCCGTTGCCGAGTACGATTTGTTCCCGCTCCATGCCATATTTTTTTAGCAACGCAGATTTGAAATCATACCCGCTGCCGTCAGGGTACAACGCGATGCCCGACAACCCGCGCTCGATTGCCTTGATGGCGGCAGGACTTGCGCCCAGCGGATTTTCATTGGACGACAGCTTGATAATAGTTTTCTCATCAAGACTGAGCTCCCGCGCCAACTCGGAAGTGGGCTTGCCGGGTTGATAGGCGGCGATGGCTTTGATGTAGCTAGGGGCGAGATCGCAGGCGGCGATCATTGCGTCATCTCCTGCTAAAAAACCGCGACAGGGTACGAACCCATGATCTTGAGATGCAGAGCACGGGTTTCAATTTCGCTGAGCGCTTTCGCGACATGGGGATCACGCCGATGACCTTCGATATCGACGAAAAAGTAATATTCCCAATTGGCAACTCGCGATGGCCGCGATTCCAACTTGGTCATCGATACGCCATGGGCCGCCAGGGGCGCCAACAGTTGGTGAATGGCGCCAGGCACGTTCTTGACGGACATCGCCAGTGAAGTTTTATCGCGGCCCGACGGTTCAGCTTCCAGGCTACCGAGCACGAGGAAACGCGTGGTATTAGACGGCTCGTCTTCGATATTTTCGGCAACGCGCTCCAATCCATAACGTCCCGCTGCGGCTTCGCCGGCGATGGCGACGGCGTTGGGCTCAAGCTGGGCAAGTCTGGCTGCCTCGGCGTTGCTCGACGCAGGCACCCGCTCAACGTGGGGCAAATTCGCAGCGAGCCATTGGTTACATTGCCCGAGGGATTGGGGATGCGAATAGACCCGCTTGATGCTAAGCAGATCGACAGCGCGCGAGCGCGCCAGCAAATGATGATGGATACGCAGCATCACTTCTCCGCACACGGAAAGTGGCGTTTGCAACATCAGATCGAGCGTCTTGCCGATCGCGCCTTCGGTTGAATTTTCGACTGGAACCACCGCAAAACCCACGCTGCCCGCCTCGGCGCGACGAAACACTTCATCGATCGAGGCGCAAGGAACGACCAGGGCGGCATGGCCGAATTGCTTGACTGCGGCAGCTTCGGAGAATGTTCCTGCGGGACCCAGATGGGATACTAGAACCGGCTTTTCCAGCGCAAGACATGCCGACATGATTTCGCGAAATAAAAAGGCGGCGGTATCGTCCGGTAGCGGACCGGGGTTGTGGTCCTTCACGCGACGCAGAACTTCCGCCTCCCGTTCCGGTTTGTATGCCACACCGGATTTTAGATGGCCAATCTGTTGCGCGACTTCGGCGCGTTGGTTAAGGAGCTTGAGCAGCTCCGCATCGATGCTATCGATGCGGCCGCGTAGTTTACTCAGCTCCTCGGACATAATTTAGACAGCCTGCAACGGAATGTAGCGCACCGACAAAACGTTTTTTATCGCGCCGATTTTACTAACTACCGCGGGCAGAATCGCGCTGTCTACGTCCACCAAGGTGTACGCGACTTCGCCTTTGGATTTGTTCAACATGTTGTGAATGTTGAGATTGGATTCGCCCAGTCCGCTAGAAATTTGCGCCAGCATATTCGGTACATTGGCGTGGGCGATTGCCAGACGGTGCGGCGATTCGCGCGACATTTTCGCCAGCGGGAAATTCACCGAATTGACGATGTTGCCATGCTCAAGAAAATCTCGAATTTGATCGACCACCATTACCGCGCAGTTTTCCTCCGCCTCCGCAGTGGATGCGCCCAGGTGTGGAAATGCCATCACGCCAGCATGGCCGCGTAACTTGGCGGTCGGAAAATCGCATAGATAATACTTCAGTTTTTTTGACTCGAGCCCGGCAAGCACGGCGTCTTGATCGACCAATCCATCGCGAGCAAAATTCAGCAGCACGGCATGATTGCGCATCACTGCGATGCGCTCTGCGTTGATCAAATGACGAGTCTTGTCGAGCAACGGCAGATGAAGACTGATGAAGTCGCTGGATTTCACCACCTCCTCGACACTTTCGGCTTTCTTGACCTGCGAAGGCAAGCGCCATGCGCCTTCTACGGTGATTTCGGGGTCATAACCGACGACCTTCATACCGAGCTTAATCGCCGTTTCGGCAACCAAAGAACCAATCGCGCCCAAACCAATTACACCCAGGGTGCGATGGGGCAATTCACTCCCGGCAAAGTGTTTTTTCTTTTCCTCAACCAGCGCGTGCATTGCCTTGTCATCAAGGTACGGCATTTCTGCAACAAACTTCAGCGCCGGCACTAAATTGCGGCTCGCCAACAGCAAGGCCGCCATGACCAGTTCGTTCACTGCGTTGGCATTGGCACCGGGTGCGTTGAACACCGGCACGCCGCGCGCGGACAACTTCGCGACGGGGATATTGTCCGTCCCGGCCCCCGCGCGGCCTATGGCGCGCACGCTGTCGGCTAGTAGTAGATCGTGCATTTTTTGCGAGCGCACCAAGATTGCATCGGGCTTAGGTGCGTCGTTGCTCACTGTATAAAGTTGTGCTGGTAGGCGCTTCAGGCCAACAGCAGAGATGTTATTTAGCGCTTGAATCGTAAATCGCATCATCGTGAGCAACTGTAGTAATGCGGCATATAGGAAAGCCGGAGGTTAATAAATTTAGCCGTGCTTGACCGCAAAATCGCGCATTAAGCCGGTCAGAGTTTGCACTCCTTCTAAGGGCATCGCGTTATAAATCGACGCACGCATACCGCCAACGGAACGATGTCCTTTCAGCTGGATTAAACCAAGCTGTTTGGCCTCCTTCAGGAAAGCGTCGTCCAAATTGGCGTCCCGCAAGGTAAACGGGATATTCATCCGCGAGCGATCCGATAGCGCGACGGGGGAACGATAAAATTCACCGCCGTCGATCAAATCATAAAGCAACTTTGCTTTCGCGATATTTTTTTGCTCCATAGCGGCAAGTCCGCCACCGCGTTTAAGCCACTGGAAGGTCAGCCCTGCAACATACACAGCGTAGGTCGGCGGTGTGTTAAGCATCGATTCGTTTTCCGCCTGGACTTTGTAGTCGAACATCATCGGCGTGCCCGGTGTTGTCTGACCCAGCAGATCCTCTCGAACAATCACGATGGTGAGGCCGGCAGGGCCGATGTTCTTCTGGGCGCCCGCGTAGATCAAGCCATATTTGCTCACCTCCACCGGTCGCGAAAGAATGTGGGACGACATGTCCGCAACTAAAGGCACGGCGCCGGTTTCGGGCATCCAGTTGAACTCGACGCCGCCTATGGTTTCGTTGCTGCAAATATGGACGTAGGCCGCGTCTTTATTGAGTTGCCAGGCCGACTGCGCCGGAATGTAGCTAAAGTTTTTATCTTCACTCGATGCGGCAATGTTGACTTTGCAATAAAGCTTGGCTTCTTTTATGGCCTTCTTTGACCACTCGCCAGTGTTGATATAATCGGTGGCGGTCTTGCCGCGCAGCAGGTTCATCGGAATAGCGGCGAATTGTGTCGTGGCGCCGCCCTGCAAAAATAGCACCTTGTAGTTCGCGGGAATGGCTAGCAACTCCCGTAAATCTTGATCGGCCTGGGCATGAATCGCCATGTATTCCGGCCCGCGATGGCTCATTTCCATCACAGACATCCCGCTGCCATGCCAATCGAGCATTTCCGTTTGCGCCTGGCGCAACACTTCTTCCGGCAACACGGCCGGTCCCGCGCTGAAATTAAAAATCTTGGTCACTCGCCTTCGTCCTCTACTGATTCCGTTTCTGATTCCGCGACCCTGGATACGCTCGATAACGTATCTTTATCATCCAGGGAAATTAACGTCACACCCTGGGTCGCGCGGCCCATTTCGCGTATGCCTTTCACCTTGGTGCGCACCAGCACGCCGCCGTTGGTGATGAGCATGATTTCATCGTCTTCCGTGACCAACGTAGCCGCGACCACTTTGCCGTTGCGCGCGCTGGGTTGAATAGCGATCATGCCCTTGGTGCCGCGCCCATGGCGAGTGTATTCGATAATCGAGGTGCGTTTACCGTAGCCATTTTCCGTGGCAGTGAGAACCGACTGTTGTTCGTTTTCCGCCACCAGCAATGCGATCACCTTGCCAGCCTCGGTTAACCTCATGCCGCGCACGCCG
>JBDSJK010000209.1:0-3848 GCA_039917535.1 Burkholderiales bacterium | reverse complement strand
GTGCGAACAATCCACATGCGGCAGGCCTCGACTGCGGTGCCTGCTGCGGCCAGACCGGTGAAGTCAATGCCCGTTCACACGCCGCGCTGCTGAACGACCCTGCGGTGCGACAAGCGCTCGCCGGACGCGACTTCGACGTTCCTGAAAGGACGCACTTCCTGGCCGCACTGCATAACACGACCACCGATGAGGTCGAACTCTTCGACACCGACCTCGTCCCCGCCAGCCATGTCAACGACCTAGCGTTCCTGCGCAAGGCGCTGGCTGAAGCAGGTAGGCGCGCACGCGCAGAACGCGCGCCTTCGCTCGGCCTCGCGCATCTCGCGGACCAGCCGGGCCCCTTGTTGCGCGCGGTAAAAACCAGAGCTAACGACTGGGCGCAAACGCGGCCGGAATGGGGACTGGCCAACAATGCGGCTTTCATCGTCGCACCGCGCACCCGCTCGCAAAGCATTAACCTTGCCGGGCGGTCGTTCCTTCACGACTACGACTGGCGGCGCGATACCGACGGCAGCATTCTCGAACTCATCATGACCGCACCGATGGTGGTGACACAGTGGATCAACATGCAATACTTTGCCTCCACCGTGGACAACCCGCGCTACGGTAGTGGCAACAAGGTGCTTCACAACGTGGTCGGCGGCCGCATCGGTGTGTTTGAAGGCAATGGCGGCGACCTGCGTATCGGCTTACCGATGCAATCGCTGCACGACGGCACGCAATGGATGCATACGCCGCTGCGCCTGTCGGTCTTTATCGAAGCACCGCAAGCAGGCATTGAAGCGGTGATAGCAAAGCATGAACTTGTGCGGCAATTGCTTGATCACCGCTGGTTGTACCTTTTCCGCATCGATTCCGAGACGAATGCCGTCGAGGCATACTCGAACTCCCGCTGGCAAACCTGGGTACCTGGTTTGGATTAGGCATGCCCACCTTGAAGGAACAACAAGTGCAAGCATTTACAACTGCTCGCGGCATGTATGAAGGCCGGTATGCCGTTCTTTTGACGCAGCACGGCAAGGAAGCAATCATTGGCTCTGACCTGCAGGCAGCGATTGGCTGCCGGGTGGAGAGAGTTGACAGCTTTGACACCGACCAACTCGGCACCTTCACCCGCGACATTCCCCGTCTCGGTTCACAACTGGAGACCGCGCGCCGAAAGGCGCGCATCGGCATGAACCTGACCAGCTCGCCGCTCGGGCTGGCTAGCGAAGGTGCTTTTGTTCCCGACCCCTATACCGGCTTCCTTCTGTGGAATATAGAGCTTGTCGTTTTCATCGACGATGATAAAGGCCTCGAAGTAGTCGGTTTCGGACAAGGACCCGCAAGAAGTGGGCATCGCGCAGTGGGCAGTTGGGAAGAATTGAAGTGCTTTGCCGAAGAAGCGAATTTTCCATCACATCACCTCGTCTTGAGGCCGAACGATGAACATGATGCGCGTATTTGCAAAGGCATCAGTGATTGGGCTGCGCTGGAGGAAGCCTACGAATATGCTGCCAAACTCGCAGGCAATGGAGTCGTATTCATTGAAAACGACTTGCGTGCGTATTGCAACCCGACGCGCCAGGAAATCATACGCGCCGCCGCGGACAATCTCGCGAAAAAGCTTCAGTCATCTTGCCCGCATTGTGGCGGCCCGGGCTATTGGATCACAAGCACGGTCGCCGGCCTGCCATGTCGAATGTGCGCGTCTTCTACGAGAGAGCCTGCAGCCAACATCTGGTCGTGTGGGCATTGCAAGCATAGCGAAGAAAAACGCCGACTGGATGCCACTCATGCGGATCCTTCGCGCTGTGATTGGTGCAATCCTTGATCGGAGCTTTGAAAATCAGCGCGATCGGGCGAGTGGACTGAACCTGGTTGTGGCTGCGATTGTGCTGTGGAACACGTCTACGTGGAGCGAGCCGTACAGGCGCTGCGGGACGCAGGAAAGGACGTGGAAGAAAAGCTGCTGCCGCACCTTTCGCCGATTGGCTGGGAGCACATCAACTTGACCGGGGACTATGTCTAATTTTAATTCGCAATAGAATATGCCATAATAACCAAGTTATTTTATCCGAGATTCGACATGTCGAGACCCGCGAGTGGCGAAGAGCAGGCAGAATGGGCGCGCGAACTATTAACGACAGCCAAGACGGCTGAAGAGTTGCGGCAGGCCCAGGCGATTCTACTGCCACTGGAGTTAGGGCTGAGCCTGGCACAAACGGCCTTGGCGATCGGCCGATCGGTGAGCGCGACCTGCAAACTGCGTAACCGGCCCCGCCGCGAAGCCGCAGGGGAGTTGACACCCAAGAAGCGCAAATGCGAACTGCGCAATCGCGCCGCCGCTAACCTAGAGCGTGAGCGCGCCATTCTCGATAAAATTCTGACGGGATCGGCACCAGGCGGGGTCATTGTCATCCCGGCGCTCCAGCCCGCTTTTGAGCGGGCGCTGGGTAAACCCGTTGCCTTATCGACGCTCTATCGGATTCTGGCACGCCAGGGCTTTCGCAAGCGGGCCCCCGATACCGCGCACCCCCAGGGTAATCCGCAGGCACGCAAGGGCTGGAAAAAAAACTCCCCGGCGAGTTGGCGACGATCCTAGCCACTTGGCCAGACGTCAAACCGCTGCGCGTCATGTTTCAAGATGAGGCGCGCTTTGGTCGGCTTAGCCGCTGCCGTTACTTGTAGTCTTTTGACTACTGCTGGGCCAAGCGCCCGTTACGACCGATGCTCAAGGCCATGCTCACTCATCAATATGTCTACGCCTATGGTGCGGTGAGTATCACCGACGGCTGCTTCGACAGTCTGGTGTTGCCGCATGTCAACGGTCAGTGCATGGCATTGTTCCTCAACGAAATCGCGCGCCGTTATCCACAAGAAAACATTCTCATGGCGCTCGACGGCGCGGGTTGGCACAGGAACCAGGCGATGGTACTGCCTGCCAACCTGAAACTACATTTCCTGCCACCCTATTCTCCCGAACTCAATCCGGTTGAACCTCTGTGGGATGAACTACGCGAGAAGCATTTCCATAACCGCGTATTCGAGACCCTCGATGCGCTTGAAGACACCCTCGTCGGCGCGTTGCAAACCCTCGAATTCGATAAAATGCGAGTCCGAAATATCTGCCAGTGGGACTGGATTATTAATGCTATTTCTATTGCGAATTAGAATAACGTAGTGCTTCGCAATGACGCGCCTTATTTCCTCCCCTTCAAGGGGAGGTCAGGTGGGGATGGGTATCTCACGGTCGATACGACCCATCCCCATCCCAGCCTGCCCCTTGAAGGGGAAGGAGTTTTTCTTGCCCAACGCATAAGTCGCATGCAGAGTGAAGCACTACACTAGCGGCAGAGCAAGCAGGTAGACAAGGGTAAATTCCGCCCGTTACGATTGCCCGCACAGTCTTAGCGCACAGTTTCTTCCGTTTCGCGAACTGGCCCAAACTGGTTGTCGAAGTTCTTCCGGTTCAGGAGTCCAGTGAGCGAATTTTGGCCAAGTGAACGACGTTCAGGCTGTTAGCACTGCTGCCAACGGCGTAGCGTGCTTTGTTTTCCGTTTTCTGAGACGACCCCTTTTTCTGTATTCAGGCAGAGTTTGTTCTCGTCCGATATTGACTCCCATCGTCTCAAATTCGCCGCGAAGCCGTTTCCCTTAGATCATTATTCGCGCATTGCCAAGTGTCGGTTTCTCTTACAAATCAATTGTTTCTACATTGTTAAACGATAAAAAAAACAGCGTGTTAGGTAATGTGGCACAGCACTTGCTTACTGTTCCATTGCTGCGATTCATTTTGCTGGATTGATTTTAAAAAAAGGAACTTTACTTGTGAAGAAAAACATTTTTGCGCTATTACCGTTTGCCCT
>JBDSJK010000208.1:0-6524 GCA_039917535.1 Burkholderiales bacterium | reverse complement strand
CACGACTGTATTCGGCGTCGGTATAGGCTGCTGATTCCACCCCGATATATTCATTGCCATCAAAAATGCAATGATCTATTAACCCCCAACTGATGCCGCTGATAAAAAATACCCGTAAGCTGCTGGCGTTCGTGAAATTAAATCTAATGTGATCTATTCTCCATCCTCTGACTGGGGTTTCAGTTCCGCTTGACATAATCTCGAAGATAAACGGATTACCTGATGGACTACCGCTAATAGACATTCCTGATACCCGAAATGATCCTTTGGTTGTCGCGGTGATACTAAACACATTGCCAGCGGGTGTGATCACTGTGTTTCCTATACCGGCTCCAATCACGCTGATGTTTTTGTTCGACCACGACACGCCGCTCGACCAACTGCATGAGCCGGCGGGAACCAGCACCGTATCGCCATCCGCTGCGCCACTTACCGCCGTCTGCACATTGGCTTGAGCACAACTAGTGGCATTGATGGTCGCAGCTGCTGCGTCCGTGAACACAATCAAGGTCATGACCAGAAAAATAAATTTACACCGGCTCGTTGGTTTAATGCTGTTCATCTCAATAAGTCCTTTACGGTTCCGATGCATCCCGCTCATAATCATTGACCTTTGATATCTCGTAGATCATGCGGTCGGTTGTTTCCTTGTTAGCTGCTAAATAATAGAAAATATTTAATGCTGTGGTGAATTGTGCAACTATTTCTCGCTGGCTTGAAGATATCAGGACATAGTGGGTAGACCATCTGTCCTCGATCTACTTTCAGCTGTCCCAGTACTGTCTTCCCTATGAGGCATAGGATGCGCATAAGTCACGTTAGTCTAAGTAGCACAACATTCGAATTCACGTTTTCCTCAGCACACTCACTCTTGTTGAGTCGAGGCCTAGCCCCATGCGTCAGCGCTGTTTACTGAAATTAATTGACTCTACAGATGGGTACTGTCAGCAACGTCAAACCTTATGGACCAATCGCCTTGGTCATATCCGCCTGAATCTCAGCCGGGCTCAGGGCACGATTGTAGACTCTAACCTCGTCGATTAAGCCCTGAAAGTACTCACCCCAAACGCTATTGCCGCCTATGTGCATCGCGCTACCGGACACTGTAATTGACCCGGTCTGCGCTTGGCTCGCTACCTGAGCGCCATTTATGTAGAGGCGCTGAGTAGTGCCGTCATAGGTGGCAGTCAAGTGAGTCCATGCATTTACAGGGATCGTCGTTCCGGCATTGAGCTGGCGGATGGATCCACCAATGGACACTCCGGTTGCAGGCTGGTTCATATCGGTGTTAGCAGATAAATAATAGATGTCGGCACCGGGTTGTTCTTTCATCATGACAGTACGCCAGCCAGTCATGGTCGTCGTCGGATAGACCCATGCCTCCAGCGTCATTCCGGTTGTCAAATCCAGGGATGTCGAGTCAGCTACTGTCACCCAGCTACTGGTGCCGTTGAAAGCCAACGCCTTCCCAAAGCGACCCGTAGCGGTCCAGGTCGCGCTAGAAATGACCCCGTTGTTACCCTTGCCCGAGCGATCCAACACGGTCGTGCCAGTGCCTTCGTCGAAACCATAGGCTGCAACTAGGCTTGTTGTTGCAGTTGGTGCAGTTGTTGCAGTGGCTGGCGCCGTGGTTGCGGGAATAAGTCTCACAGCGTCTGCACACACGACTCCGTTAGCCTCGCTGACCTCGACATATTTGGTCACCCCCGCAGTGAAGGGATACCGGCCATGTAACACCCAGGTGTTGCCGTTGTTCTGTTGATTGAAATTGACAGTGTTCAAACCCGTGTCGGCCGCGACAGTGTATGGAACGGACGCCGACCGATTTGCATTAGCAGACCAGCGTACGTATACATCGTAGGAACCGGTAGTGAGGACACTGAACGACCAGCGATATGTTTCCTTCTTATTGCCGCAACTGTAAAGCGATGGCGTGCCATAATAGCCTGCAACCGTTGATGTGCACCACTTGCCAGTGAAGCTTCTCATGGCATCCTGAATCCCCGCGGCAAGATTGTCGACAATGATTTCGGAAGTCAGCGATGGTGCTACAGTCGCCGTCACAAAACCGGATTTGGTCATCGTATTCGATCCGCCCGATCCACTGACCGTTAGGCTCACGTTATAAATGCCCGCTGCTGTATAGGAATGCGTTGGGTTTTGCAGACTACTGGTCGTTCCATCTCCAAAGATCCAGGCGTAGCTCGTGATAGTGCCGGTAGAAGCGCTGGTGAAATTAACAGATAGTGGCGCCGTTCCTGAAGTCTTATCGGCAGTAAAATTGGCGACCGGAGCGGTCGCCGATGGAGCCGCCACCACAATGTAGCCTGCCTTGATTAGGACATTCGTTCCGCCTGGGCCAGAAACCGTGAGGCTGACAGCGTAGCTCCCGGTAGCAGCATAGGAGTGCGTTGGATTGGCTGTCGTACTCGTCGACCCGTCACCAAAACTCCACGAATAACCGGTAATCGTGCCGGTAGATGTACTGGTGAATCCGACTGATAAGGGCGCCCAGCCGCTGGTACTGTTTGCACTAAAGTTGGCGACAGGCGGGGAGTATGGGATCGTGGTGGTCACTTGATTAGATAAGGTGCTCTCGACACGGCCAGCATCATACGCGGTGACGGCGTAATAGTAGGTCTTGCCTTCTTGCAAATTGGGAACGGTGTAGCTGGTGACCTTGCCGACATCGGCCACATTAGTATAGGCGCCGCTGACCGTGCCATAATGGAGCATGTAACCGGCTACTTCAGGCTGCGGATTGGCATCCCATGCCAAGCTAGCCTGGGCTGCAATGGCTGCGCTCGATATCACGCCGAGCACACAACAGGCAGCTATGAAGGGAACAAAACTGCGCAGGACGCGCAAAACATAACTGCTACTAAATACGGTTGTCATCATGATCTCCATGCGCTTATTAAACTCTCCGCAGTCAAACCGGTCGCGCACGTCGATGCATGCATTCATGCATTTTCCTGGCAACCGGGCTGCCAAGTTCCATCTGGAACGTAGGCCAACGGCTTTGCGCCCCATCTTTTCAGATGGTTTGCTATTTACAGGTAGTGAAACTTGTTAACTCAAAGAAATGAATTCACATTTGTCTGTCCCTGTTTCCGTTCTCGCAATGCTGCGAAAACTTACTAGCAATAAACGAGCCATAATTATTTATACAATATAATCAATTAATTAAGAAATAAATCTCTTGCTAATTATGTCGAATCTGTCTTTGAATAACGACGCATTTATTCTGAGATATTGCTTAGTAATTGTTCTAATGGGTTATTTCTTTGTCTCAATATGAAGACAAGACAGTGGGGAACAGACTAGTCAAGTACTGACATTCTTAGTCAATTACGCTGGGAGATGAAGGTGGCTTAGCGCTCCTTTTGGGAGTTAACGAAGGCCTTTCTGCTGGCGAGGCCTTCCCTGAGAGGCAATATCCATAAGCCTCTCTCAGGGCATACGCAAAAAATTCGTTGCTATTTCTTCGGTACGTAGAGGTCAGTGATGGTGCCTTCTGCCATTTCCGCGGCGAAGGCAAAAGTTTCCGAGAGAGTCGGATGGGGATGTATGGTGAGGCCGATGTCCTCGGCATCGGCGCCCATCTCGAGGGCCAACACGGCCTCCGCGATTAATTCGCCGGCATTCATCCCGACGATACCGGCCCCGATGATGCGTTTGGTTTTTTTGTCATACAGCACTTTTGTCACGCCTTCGTCGCGAGCTTGACCGAGCGCGCGGCCGCTCGCCGCCCAGGGGAAGACGGCTTTGTCGTACTCGATGCCTTTGGCTTTTGCTTCCGGTTCCATCGTGCCCATCCACGCGACTTCGGGATCGGTGTAGGCGACACTGGGGATGGTACGCGCGTCGAAGGCGGCTTTGTGGCCGGCAATGACTTCCGCCGCGACCTTGGCTTCGTGGGTGGCTTTGTGGGCCAACATCGGTTCGCCGACGATGTCGCCGATGGCGAAAATATGTGGGACGTTGGTGCGTTGTTGTTTGTCGACGGGAATGTAGCCGCGCTCGTTGACAGTGATGCCTGCGGATTCCGCGCCGATGAGCTTTCCGTTGGGCCGACGACCCACCGCCACCAAGATGCGATCATAGATCTGCGGTTCCGGCGCTTGTTCGCCTTCAAAGTGAGCTTTCAGTCCTTCGTTCAGCGCTTCGATTTTGGTGACTTTGGTTTTAAGATAAATTTTTTCGTAGCGCTTCTCGATGCGGCGCGCGAGGGGCTTGACGATGTCGGGATCGGCACCGGGAATGAGCTGATCCATCAATTCGACCACGCTGACTTTCGCGCCAAGTCCATCGTACACCGTCGCCATTTCCAGGCCGATGATGCCGCCGCCGATAATCAACATGCGCTTTGGCACATCGGCTAGCTCAAGTGCGTCGGTGGAATCCATCAAGCGCGCATCGTCCCAGGGAAATCCGGGTAACTTCACGGCTAGAGATCCCGCGGCGATGATGCAGTGATCGAAGGAAATAGTTTTCGTTCCTTCGTTGGTTTCGACGCGCAATGTTTTCGGCGAGGCAAACTTCGCTGTGCCTTGCACCACTGTCACCTTGCGCTGTTTGGCGAGTCCGCTCAGGCCTTTGGTAAGACGTCCGACGACACTCTCTTTGAATTTGCGAACTTCCGGTAAGTCGATTTTCGGCGCGCCGAAAGTCACACCATGGTGACTCGCATCGGCCGCGTCGGAGATGACTTTGGCGGTGTGCAATAACGCTTTCGAGGGAATGCAGCCGACGTTCAAACACACGCCGCCTAGCGAGGCATAACGTTCGACCAGCGTGACTTTTTTGCCCAAGTCCGCTGCGCGAAACGCGGCGGTGTAGCCGCCGGGACCCGCGCCGAGCACGACGACTTCGGCGTGTTGATCGGCTTGTATCGCCGGGTCAGATGCCACGGGCGTTGAAACAGGCGGTGCCTGAAGACGCGCATCTTGCTTGGCTGCTGGCATTGTATTGGCCTGAGCGCCGCTCCCTGCTTGGCTCTCGACGTCGAGCATGAGGATGACCGAACCCATTGCGACCTTGTCGCCGACTTTGACTTTGAGCTCCTTTACTATGCCCGATTGCGGCGTGGGAACTTCCATCGTGGCCTTGTCGGATTCGAGCACGATGAGCGAATCTTCCGCTTTCAACGAGTCGCCGGGCTTGACCAGCACCTCGATAATTTCGACTTCTTTAAAGTCGCCGATGTCGGGTACTTTGATTTCTATGCTCATGTTTTATAGCACCAGGCGGCGAATGTCGCTTAGCGCGCCATTCAAGAAAGTGATGAAGCGGGCACCGAGTGCGCCATCGACGACGCGGTGATCGTAGGACAATGAGATCGGTACGATCAGGCGCGGCATGAAGGCTTCTTTCTCCGCGCTCCACACGGGTCGCGTAGCCGAGCGGCCCACGCCCAAGATGGCGACTTCCGGCGCGTTGATGATGGGCGTGAAGTGCGTGCCGCCAATGCCGCCCAAGCTCGAGATACTGAAGGTTCCGCCCTGCATGTCGGTCGGTTTGAGTTTGCCTTCGCGCGCGAGGGCGGACAATTCGCCGAGTTCCTTGGCGATGGCCATCACGCCTTTTTGATCAGCGTTTTTGATCACCGGCACCACCAGGCCGTTCGGCGTGTCGGCGGCAAAGCCGATGTGGTAATAATTTTTGAGTATTAGATTTTCACCACCGCGATCCAGCGAACTATTGAACTCGGGGAATTTTTTCAGCGCGGCAACGGCGGCTTTGATAATGAACGCGAGCGGGGTCAGCTTCACCCCTTGCTTTTCAGCATCGGCACCTTGCGCTTTGCGGAAGGCTTCCAGCTCCGTCATGTCCGCTTCGTCGAATTGCGTGATGTGTGGAATCGCGAGCCAGTTACGATGCAGCGCGGGACCGGAAATTTTCTTGATGCGCGACAACGGCTTTACTTCCGTTGAGCCGAATTTGGTGAAATCTACATTCGGCAGATCCGGCAGATTGGGCGCGAAGTTGACTGCTGTTCCCGGGCTCGCCGCAGCGCCGCCGCCGGCGATCGCTTGTTTCACAAACGCCTGCACGTCTTCTTGGGTGATGCGGCCTTTGTTGGCGCTGCCGGTCACGCGATTCAAATCCACGCCGAGTTCGCGGGCGAATTTTCGCACCGATGGGCTGGCGTGCGGCAGGGCTTTCGGGTTTCCCGGCTCCGTCAGCGCTGCGGCGGGCGGCGCGGTTATTACTATGCGGCCTGCGTCGAGAGCCAGTGCGGCGACGGGTGCAGGAGGCACTACTGCAGAGGGTGGCGCAACCGCAGCGCGCTCGATGGCGGCTTGGGCGACGACCTTGGCTTGTTGCTCGGCGGCTTCTACTTCTAGCATCAGTACCAGCGTGCCTTGGGAAACTTTGTCGTCAATCTTGACCTTCAGCTCCTTCACCGTTCCGGCGGAAGGCGATGGGATTTCCATGGTGGCCTTGTCCGATTCCAACACCAGTAGGCTTGCGTCGCTTTGCACCGTGTCACCGGGCTTGACCAACACTTCAATGATTTC
>JBDSJK010000207.1:0-3961 GCA_039917535.1 Burkholderiales bacterium | reverse complement strand
AAAAAGCCGGAGGTTATCCGGCTTTTTTCAGAACTTCTTGCTACGAAATGTTACTTTTTGTCAGCCGCCGCTTCGGCACCTGAATCCGGCCGATCAAGCAACTCAACCAATGCCATCGGCGCGTTGTCGCCTTGGCGGAAACCATATTTCAGGATGCGCAGATAGCCGCCGTTACGTTTTTGGAAACGTGGGCCAAGTTCATCAAATAATTTGACGACGATGTCACGATCTCGGGTGCGGTCAAATGCAAGACGGCGATTAGACAAGGTCGGCGTCTTGCCTAAGGTGATGAGCGGCTCGGCGAAGCGACGCAGTTCTTTCGCTTTCGGCAATGTCGTCTTGATGACTTCGTGACGCAGCAGCGAGTTGGCCATGTTGCGAAACATGGCCAGACGATGGCTGGTCGTGCGGTTTAATTTACGGTTACTTTGGCGATGACGCATGACTTACTTTCCCAATCTATGTTCTAGACGCTTGGCTTTTCAACGAGCCCGGCGGGCGGCCAGTTTTCTAGTTTGATACCCAGGGTCAGCCCCTTGGATGCCAGCACTTCTTTGATTTCATTAAGCGACTTACGGCCCAGGTTAGGCGTCTTCAGCAGTTCTGTTTCGGTGCGTTGGATCAGATCGCCAATGTAATAAATGTTTTCGGCTTTGAGGCAGTTGGCCGAACGCACGGTCAGTTCAAGATCGTCTACAGGCTGCAACAAGATCGGATCAACTTGCTGGGCTTTGGGCGTCTCAATGGAGATCGGCGTTCCCTTCAGGTCGGCAAATACCGATAGCTGATCGACAAGAACACGAGCCGCGTAACGAACCGCTTCTTCCGGCTCAACCACACCGTTGGTCTCGATGTCGACGATGAGTTTATCCAGATCGGTGCGCTGCTCAACGCGAGCGCTTTCCACGGCATAGCTGACGCGCTTCACCGGGCTGAACGAAGCATCGAGCATCATGCCGCCAATCGCGCGGCCTTCCGCGTCAGCGTTGCGGGTGCTGGCTGGCTCGTAGCCGCGGCCTTGCTCAACCTTCAACTGCATTTCCAGCTTTCCGCCCTGCGCCAAATGCGCAATAACGTGCTCAGGATTGATCACTTCAACGTCATGGGTCAATTCAATGTCGGCCGCAGTGACAATTCCGGGACCTTGTTTTTTCAGCTTCAACACGGTCTCGTGCCCACTATGTAGCTTGAATACGATACCTTTGAGATTCAGCAGAATATCGACGACATCCTCTTGTACACCTTCCAATGCGGAATACTCGTGCAGCACGCCGGTGATTTTCACCTCGGTCGGCGCATAGCCCGGCATGGATGACAACAGGATGCGGCGTAACGCGTTGCCGAGCGTGTGGCCATAGCCCCGCTCGAACGGTTCCATGATCACCTTGGCGTGATACGGCGATATATTCTGTACATCAATAATGCGCGGCTTAAGAAAGCCCGTAGCTTGGCTTTGCATTGATTAATATCCTCTGAAAAGCGATTATTTCGAGTAAAGCTCGACGATCAGGTTTTCGTTAATGGTCGGGGGCAATTCAGAGCGTTGCGGACGCGCTTTGAATGTGCCTTTCAAACCCTTCACGTCAACCTCGATCCACTCCGGAAAACCACGTTGCTCGGCGGCTTCCACTGCGGCTTTAATACGCAATTGTTCCTTGGAGCGCTGCGCGACTTCCACTACATCACCTGGACGAACCAAGTAGGAAGGGATATTCACGCGATGGCCGTTCACCAAGATCCCATTATGGCGAACCACCTGGCGCGCTTCCGCACGGGACACACCGAAACCCATGCGATAAGAAACGCTGTCCAAGCGGCTTTCTAGCAACTGTAGTAAGGCCTCACCGGTCACGCCACGGGAACTCTCTGCAGCTTTATAGGTGAGACGGAATTGCCGCTCCAGCACGCCATAAATACGGCGAACTTTTTGCTTGGCGCGCAACTGGCCACCGTAGTCCGACTGACGAGAGTTTTTCTGGCCGTGCTGACCAGGCGCGTAATTGCGGCGCTCAATGGCACACTTATCGGTGTGGCATTTCTCGCCTTTGAGGAATAATTTTTCGCCTTCACGCCGACATTGACGGCATTGCGGATCGGTATTTCTAGCCACTTTGTCTCCTTAGATACGACGGCGCTTAGGCGGACGGCAACCGTTGTGCGGAACGGGTGTTACGTCGGCGATGCTGGTGATTTTGAACCCAATAGCGTTCAATGCGCGAACTGCGGATTCACGGCCAGGACCTGGCCCCTTGATCCGAACTTCCAAATTCTTAACACCACATTCCTGTGCAGCTTTACCCGCAGCCTCCGCCGCAATTTGCGCGGCAAACGGCGTGCTCTTGCGCGAGCCCTTGAAACCCCCAGCGCCCGACGTAGACCACGACAATGCGTTACCTTGGCGATCCGTAATGGTCACAATCGTGTTGTTGAACGACGCGTGGATATGAGCAATACCTTCCGCGACATTCTTTTTGACTTTCTTACGGACTCGTTGAGCCGCTACTTTAGTTGCCATTCGATTTCCTTATTTCTTGGTCGACGCTGATCTAGCTTTGCGTGGACCTTTGCGCGTCCTTGCGTTAGTCCGAGTACGCTGACCGCGCACCGGCAACCCACGACGGTGTCGCACCCCACGGTAGGAACCCAGATCCATCAGGCGCTTGATGTTCATGGAGATCTCGCGACGCAGATCACCTTCCAGCTTGTATTTGCCGACTTCAACCCGCAGCTTATCCATCTGCTCGTCGGATACATCTTTGATCTTTATCGTAAAATCGAGACCGATTGCGCTACAGATATCGCGCGCGCGGCTTCGCCCTACACCGAAAATAGCGGTGAGCGCTATGTCGGCATGCTGATTATTCGGAATATTAACGCCTGCAATACGGGCCATTTACCTACCCCACCGGGGAAACATTAAATTATAACGGATTCAATAACCTACTATCAACTAACCTTGACGTTGCTTATGGCGCGGATCGCTACAAATAACTCGTAGCACGCGTTTCCGGCGCACCAATTTACATTTGCGACAAACCTTCTTTACAGATGCTTGAACTTTCATTTGTTACTCCACTCACTTAGCACGGAACACGATACGTGCCCGCGACAAATCATAGGGTGTTAATTCAACCGTCACTTTATCTCCAGGCAGTATGCGAATGTAGTGCATGCGCATTTTTCCGGAAATGTGTCCTAGCACTATGTGCCCATTTTCAAGCTTGACTCGGAAGGTCGCGTTGGGAAGCGTTTCAACAATCTCCCCCTGCATTTGGATGGTGTCTTCCTTAGCCATGGAATATGCTAGCGAGCAGGGAACCCTCCGCCCTTGAAGTTGGCTTTCTTCAACAAACTTTCATACTGATGGGACATGATGTAAGACTGCACCTGTGCCATAAAATCCATCGTGACCACGACGATAATCAGTAAGGAGGTACCGCCAAAATAAAACGGCACATTAAACTTTACGATCAGAAATTCCGGCAGCAAACAGACTAGTGTGATGTATAGCGCACCGATCAGCGTCAAACGTAAAATGATCTTTTCAATGTAGCGCGCGGTCTGTTCACCCGGTCGAATTCCCGGCACAAATGCACCACTTTTCTTAAGGTTATCCGCTGTGTCTTTAGGATTAAACTGCAGCGCGGTGTAAAAAAAGCAGAAAAAGATGATAGCCATTGCGTACAGCAAAACATAAACCGGCTGACCCGGCGACAAAGCTGCGGCAATGTCCTTCAACCAAGTCATGCCTTCGTGATTTCCAAACCAACTCACCGCGGTCGCCGGTAGCAGAATAATACTGGACGCAAAAATCGGCGGGATCACACCGGACATGTTCAACTTCAAAGGCAGATGGGAACTCTGGCCGCCATAGAGCTTGTTGCCCACCTGCCGCTTTGCATAATTGACGAGGATCTTACGCTGACCACGCTCAACGAATACCACGGCGGCCGTAACCAGC
>JBDSJK010000206.1:0-7140 GCA_039917535.1 Burkholderiales bacterium | reverse complement strand
GGGCCCCTTCCTGTAATACCTCCGTCAGTGCGTCATGAACTACATTCGGCACCGCTGGATTCTTCAACGCAAAAACATTATCGTTACTCACGGCGTATCCACTCCTTGCAAAAGGTTGATGATTTTCAAAGAACCATCAAGAATACGCCGCCCTCTCAATTCACGTCATCCACAACTTTCAAGCATAACTCTCTGGGGCTATAGCTGGGTGACTAACCGCATCGGCATGAACTACTCTAGCCCGTTTGATTTTGCCGCGTTGCGCGTGGTGATCGGCGCAATTGGCTTGTTCACCATCATGGCCATTACAGGGCGTCCGTTGCGGCTGAAGCACGCCAAGTTCAACGTGATCTTGGGCCTATTACAAACCACGACATTTTTTGCGTTCACCTCGTGGGCGGTGATGCACGCGGGAACGGGTAAGACATCGGTTTTGGTTTTCATCATGCCGTTTTGGACACTGCTACTGGCGTGGATTTTTCTCGGCGAGCGCATCCAAGGTTTGCAGTGGGTGGCGGTGTCGCTGGCGTTGTGCGGTTTAGTGATGATACTCGCGCCGTGGAAATTTCACGGCAGCTTGATCGCCAGCGTGCTTGCCGTGCTGGCCGGCATATTGTGGGCGGTCAGTTCGGTGCTGCTGAAACGCTTTCGCCAGGATCACGAATTCGATGTGTTTTCCATGACTGCGTGGCAACTCGCCATCGGCGCGATCCCGTTAATTTTGCTGGCCTGGAGCGTTCCCTCGCCGCCGATCCAGTGGACGTGGCCATTCATCGCGTGCTTATTCTTCAGCGGCTTTGTCGCCACGGCGCTCGGCTGGGTGATCTGGATGAATATCTTGCAAGTATTGCCCGCCGGCACCGCGAGCATGAGCACCTTGGCGATTCCCGCCATCAGCGTGATCGGCGCCGCATGGCAGCTCAACGAACATCCGCCCGCGAACGAAATTCAAGGCATGTTACTGATAGCCGCCGCATTAGGTTTGTTGTCATATCTGAGCGTGCGACAGCATCGTAGCGATGATCCGGTGTTGGGGAAAGAATAGTAACTGGCTGTAGAGGGAACACCAGAGCGGATCTCCGGCCATGCCATGCCAAGAGCCGCACCCCCTCTGCCTCTTGGACGCGCAATTATTTTTTTGCGAAGGGCAATAACACGAGCATCAACGCAACAATCACCAATGCCAATGCTGCGAATTCTTGCCACTGGGGTTGTTCGCCCAGCAACAGCATGCTGCTGAAAACACCCAGCACGGGGATCATTAAGGTGGATAGCGCCGTGACGCTCGCGGAGCCGGAACTGATGAGCTTGTTCCACGCCCAATAGCAGAAGATTACCGCAAGCGTCATGTTGTACACCACGCCCAGCAACGGCCACAGGCTGACGTGTTGCACGGCGCCCTGCTCGAAAAACGCCGTCGCGATCCAAATCGGTAGGCCGCCCAGTAGCATCGTCCACCCCGTCATCGCCGTGGTTGGCAGCGCCACGGGAAAGCGCTTCATAATGACGGTGCCGATGGACCACGATAATGCCGCGCCAACTACCAGCAATGCGCCCAGCGGTGCCGCCTTCAGTTGCTCAAATTCGACGCTAATGAGAATGAACATGGCCGCCATGCCGAATAACAATCCTAGCGTGCGCCGGGTTGTGAGTTTTTCGTGGAGAAAGATCATGCTGAGCAAGATCGTCCACACGGGCATGGTGTAGGCCAAGATCACGCCGCGCCCAGCGGCAACATGCTTAAGGCCAAAGGCGATAAGGAGGTTCCAGCCGGTGATGTTGAATAACGCACTTGCCAATAATCGCGGCCATTGTCCCTGCGGAACGGCAAGCGGCAACTTGTTGAATTTAGCGATAGCAAACAGTCCCACCGCGCCGGCGCCCATGCATAGCGAGCGGAAAGTAAACGGCGGGAATTCGCGCAACACGATCTTCATGATCGGCCAGTTGAACCCCCAGATTAGCGTAAGAAAGCCGAGCAGCAATAAGTTGCGGCGTGATAGCGCGGCCGCCGGGGGCATCAGCGGGTGAGCCTAATGGGTTGCTGCAAAACGTAGCGAGCGCGGCCAGGATGGTTTGAGGAGCGCCGGTGTACGAGGCTACATTGAGCACCGCAGCACCCTCCTGGCCGCGCGCAGTAGTTTTGCATCAGCGTTGCGCGAGCAACATCTTCGCTCGGGCATTCAGCCACCAGCCATATTGTTTCGGCCACGCGGCGAACTGCGGATCAACGCCCAATTCGGCGGCGGCGTGCAATACCCAGTGCGGATCGTACAGTGCTTCGCGCCCGATAGCGATGAGGTCGGCTTTGCCTTGCTGCAAAATTTCTTCCGCTTGCGCGCCGGTCAAAATGATGCCGACCGCTTGGGTTTTCACATTTGCCTCGTTGCGCACTTGTGCGGAATAGGGCACTTGAAAGCCGGGATAGCGTTTGATCGGCGCGGCGGTCGCCGAACCCGAAATGCCGCCGGAAGAACAATCAACCACATCGACGCCGCGCGTTTTTAACTCGCGTGCGAGCGTGACGGTATCCTCAAGGCGCCAACCTTCATCAATGTAGTCCGACGACGAAGTGCGGAAAAATAGCGGCTTATCCTGTGGCCACACTGTGCGAACCGTGTCGACAATTTCAAACGCCAAGCGCATGCGGTTCGCGAGGCTGCCGCCGTATTCATCCTTGCGGTGGTTGGAAAGCGGCGACAAGAAACTATGTAGCAAATAACCGTGAGCGCCGTGCACTTCGGCCACTTCAAATCCCGCCGCGAGCGCGCGATGCGTGGCGGCTTCCCAACTTTTTAGCAGCGCTTTAATTTCGCCGACAGATAATTCGTGGGGCATGATCCAACCGGGTGCGACGGGCTCAGCGCTGGGCGCAACGATGCTCCATGGAAAATCGCCCCGTTGCGTGTCCGCGTCGGTCAAGGCGGCATTGCCAAACCAGGGCCGTTGCATGCTCGCCTTGCGCCCCGCATGGGCGAGCTGAACGCCGGGCGTGGCGCCCTGTGTCTTGATGAAATCTGTGATGCGCTTCAGCGGCGCAATGTGTTCATCTTTCCAAATGCCGAGATCGCCGTGGGTGATGCGCCCGCGTTCTTCCACCGCTGCCGCTTCGGAAAAAATCAATGCCGCGCCGCCTTTTGCGTACTGACCCAGATGAACCAAATGCCAATCGTTTGCAACGCCGTCGTCGGCGGAGTATTGGCACATGGGCGAAAGCACCACGCGGTTTTTGAGCGTGACACCGCGCAGCACAAGCGGCGTGAACAATAACGGCTGAGGGCGTTGGGTTTGATCGTTAGGCATGATTGTGGGCTTGAGCGGAAAAGCCGCTATTCTAACGAAAGCCCACTGACAAATCTTGTATGATTCAAATCATCAATCCTTGTAGTCACGATTTGGCCCAATGAAAATCAAAGCTCCCGCACTGCTTTCCACCACAGCCATTGGCGTGGACGCCGAAGCTAAGCAATCCTGCCAAACCGCGACCGCGCAAGCAAAACATTGGCAAGCCCAAAACGTGCCATGCCAAACCGCCTGCCCTGCGGGCACGGACATTCCCGGTTATTTGGAAGCGATTTATCACGGCGAATTCGCGCAAGCTTACGAAATTAATTTGCGCGATAACATATTCCCCGCTGTGCTGGGTCGCGTCTGCGCGCGGCCCTGCGAAAGCGTCTGCCGCCACGGCTGGCCGGGCAATGGCGAACCCGTCGCGATTTGTTTTTCCAAGCGCGCCGCGGCGGATTTTCTCGATCAGCCGAGCGTTGTGTTGCCGCCGATGTTTCCCTGTTCCGGCAAAAAGGTCGCGGTCATCGGTGCGGGTGTAGCGGGCCTAAGCGCCGCGCGGGAATTGGCGTTATGGGGCCATGAGGTCACGGTTTTTGAGAAGCACGCGCGCCCCGGCGGCATGCTCAATCAAGGCATACCGATTTTCCGTTTACCGCGCGAGTGGATCGAGCGCGAGATCGCGCAAATCACGGCGCTCGGCGTAACTCTTCGTTGTGGCGTTGCGGTTGGCCCCGATTTGCCGCTCGATAATTTGTTGCATGACTATGACGCCGTCATCATGGCGGCGGGTACGTTGCGGCCTAATTTGCTGCCGTTGCCTGAGAGCAATTTAAAGGGCATCGAGCACGGCCTGAAATTCTTGCTCGAAGCGAATGAATTCGGCCGCCGCGAAATCGGTGAGAACACCATTGTCGTCGGCGGTGGCTACACGGCGCTCGATTGCGCGCGTACAGCCGTTCGCTTGGGAGCGGACACGGCGATCTATTATCGGCGCGGCAAGCCAGACATGGTCGTGTTGCCGGGCGAAGTGGACGAATTGCAAAAAGAAAATGGCCGGCTGGAAACACACTGCACGCCGATTGGGTTTGTTGGCCGCGACGGGCAGGTCAGCGCCGTGCGCTTCGTGCGCACACAGCCGGGCGCAGTCGATGCGAAAGGCCGGCGCGAACCGATGCCAATTTCCGGTAGCGAGTTCGAAGTAGAGTGCGACAGTGTGATACTCGCGACAGGCCAATTTCCCGAGACGAATTGGATCGACGCTAAGCTAAGACCCACGCTGGTCGCAGAGGATGGATGGCTGAATAACCGCGCCAGAATTGACTCCCAGCCCGATCACTTATTCGCCGCCGGTGACTTTTCGCTGGGCGCGACGACGCTGATCGACGCCATCGGTCACGCAAAAAAAACCGCTCACGAAGTGGATCGTTTTCTCATGGGCGCGGAGCGTTTCGTGCAAAACATCACAGTCAGTGCGGCGTTTCAATCCAAATCGGCCCACCCAAAAACCACCGGCCGCACGGCGGACATGAACGTCATTCCGCTGAACTATATGCCCACGTTACCGGCCGCGAAGCGCGATTTCAGCGCCGAAGTCGAACAAGGCTTTAACGCCGCCACCGCGCAGCAAGAAGCCTTGCGCTGCTACCTGTGTCACTACAAATTCGAGATCATCGACGCGAAATGCATCCTGTGCGACGAGTGCATCAACGTCAAACCGGTGGCTGGCTGCATCGTCGAAATCTCCGCGTTGTTATCGCAAGAAGACGGCGCCATCACAGGCTATGAACCCGTCGCCCGCAACACCACGGATTCGCTCTACTACAACCGCCTGTGGATCGATCAGAACCAATGCGTGCGCTGCGGCGCATGTGAAGCGGCATGCCCGGTGAATGCCATTACGATACAAAAAGTGAGCGCGACGTGCGGATCGTCGTAACGCGAAGCCTCCAGTAAATACAACGTGGCCGGCCAAGGATCGTAGGGCATGTAATGCGCCGTATGTCAGCCACTAGAAAAGCCACCGCCATGAAATCATGGCGACATTTGGTATGTATTAACGCTATCATCAAACGCTCGGCTTACATGCAGCGCAATGTATTGAGCCCTACCGCGCTTTCTTGCGTGTACGCTTAGTGGTTGCAGCCAGCAAAGGGCAACCCGCCGTGTCTCAGGCGGTTCTGGAGCTCACACCCAGATTGCGCAGGAATTCTGGCGTGGGTTCTTGGCGAGATAACGCCCGACCGTTCCATCGGGCGGACAGCCACTCACGGAGGGTGTAGATGCCGGCTTCACGACAAAGCTTGTCAAAACCGTAGCACAGAGAAAGGACACGAGAATGAAAGCTAATTCCTGGGTAGCCTCTTTTATAGCAGTGTTGGTGTGGGTTTTGCTTTTGGCGGGATGCGCCGCGACGACCTCGCCGCCTCCCGCAACGGGCGCTAACCCGGTCAAAGCGCAGATCACTGTCCTTTATGACGCCTTTGGCGAGTCTTCCGCCATGCAGAAGGATTGGGGGTATGCGGCATTTATCGAGTATGAGGGCAAACGTATTCTGTTCGATACTGGCAACAATTCCGACATCCTCATGCAGAACGCGAAGGCCAAAGGCATCGACCTCACCAAGCTCGACTTCGTGGTCATGTCTCACCGGCACGGCGATCATATGGGGGGATTGGCCTATCTCCTAAACGTGAATCCCAAGGTAAAGATCTACGCGCCCAAGGAAGGCTTCGGGGTCTATGGTGCGGACCTGCCGAGCAGCTTTTATCGCAAAGACGCATCGCTGCCGCCGGAGCAGCGCTACTATGATGGTACTCCACCGGAAATCATGTGGTTCGGTACCGCTTGGCCCGGCGCCAACTTTCAGCTGATCGACAAGAACACCGACATCGCCCCCGGAATTCATTTGATCGCCCTTGTTTCCGATAAGCCGGGGACGCTCGAACTGCGCGAGCTTTCGCTTGCCCTCGACACGCCCGACGGTACAGTGCTCGTCGTCGACTGCTCGCATCCCGGTATCGACAAGATCGTGGCAACTGCCGCGAAGATCAACCCGCGTATCCATTTAATCGCCGGCGGATTCCATCTGGTGGTGGCTAAGGACGAGGATATAGAGAAGATCGTGATTACCCTGCGCGACACGTTCAAGGTGGCGTACGTCGCCCCTGGCCACTGCACGGGCGAGCCGACCTTCACGGCACTTAAGAAGGCATTCGGCGATCGGTATCTCTACGCCGGACTGGGTACGACGTTCGCGCTCGGCGCTACGCCGCGTTCAATAACCGGGCTCAATCAGGACAGGCCCGCGGCCATGGGTGAGGACGATCTAAAGAGTTATCGCGCTCTGTTAGCGAAGAGCGAGGACCGCGAACACACCCTGCTGGCGCGCCGCGCACATTAAAGACTTGGACACAGAAATCGGCCCGGAAGAAGCGAAGCATATTCAGGGGGTTTTTCTCCCCAGGTTGCATTTCATTCCACCCGGGCTACGAATTCTGGTGGAACAGGACATTTAACCTAAAAACCTCAGTTGGCGGCTGCAATTGGGTGGTAGATCAGGCAGGTTGCGGGTTTGAGTGGAGGGACGGGGCTCACCTGATGGGTGAATCGAAATTGAAACTGGCGAAACGAGAAGCAATGCTGCGGTCGTGCGCAAGCGTGCGGATGGCGGGAGGTCGCGTGCAGTCGAGTAGGGCGGGCACGTTTTTTGTGCCCACGCTGAAACGGTTGATAACTCACCGCGTGGGCAAACGATAACCTTTTTGCCCACCTTACTTTTTCGGGAGTACTAAATTTCAACAACGACTTTCCCAACCACGCGCCCGCTCTCACTATAAGCAAGCGCATCGCGCA
>JBDSJK010000205.1:0-3488 GCA_039917535.1 Burkholderiales bacterium | reverse complement strand
ACCGGCGTCTTGCCCATGATGGGGGCGAAGTCCGGCGTCATATCCGCCATGCCCGCCCATTGGCGATTGATTTTTGCGTTCGACAAGTACGGAAACATGTCGAGCATGTGAGAAGCGAGGCCCTCGGCGAAATCGAATGTGGAACGGGTGTTCTGTACTTCGTAGGGATCGAGCGACGCACCCATTACCAACTCGCCGCGCGCCGATTGGCTGACATACACATGCAAACTGCCGGACACCAAAATCTGATCAAGCCAAGGCTTCATCGGCTCCGTCACCATCGCTTGCAACGGGTGAATATACAGCGGCGTGCGAATGTCGAGCATTTTGGTGATGCGCGGCGTCGAGCCTGCCACGGCGCACAGCACTTTGGGCGTAGAAATGTAGCCGCGATTGGTTTTAACGCCTTTGATTTTTCCCGCGCCGACGTCGATGCCGAGCACTTCGGTTTTCTGATGTATTTCCACGCCGCGTCGATCGGCGCCACGACCGTAGCCCCAAGCGACCGCATCGTGACGCGCAATCGCGCCGGGGGCGTGGTAAAGCGCGCCGAGGATGGGTGCGTGACCGGCGCAGGTGATGTCTATCTGCGGGCAAGCTTTTTGCACGTCGCCGGCGTAAACCACTTCGCTGTCGACGCCAAGATGTTTGTTGACCTCGGCGCGCCAGCGCGTGGTGCGCATGGCGGAATCCGTGTGGGCTAGAGTGAAATGGCCGCGGGTGGAATAGAATAAATTGAGATCGAAGTCGGCGGAAAGGTCTTGCCAAAGCTTTACGCTCTGGTCATAAAATGCCACGCCTTCCGGCGTAAGATAATTAGAGCGAATGATGGTCGTGTTGCGCCCGGTGTTGCCGCCACCGATGTAACCTTTTTCCAAGACGGCGATGTTGCTGATGCCGTGGTCCCGCGCCAAGTAATAAGCGGCGGCAAGGCCATGTCCGCCAGCGCCGATAATCACCACGTCGTAGCTCGATTTCAGCGCGTCATGCTGACGAAACATACGCGGCTCCGGATGTTTGGAGGAGAGCGCAAAACGTAACAGGCGATAAGGCACGTCGTGAGGTTAGAGGCTGATATTAAACTGGTAATAGTATGCAACAAAAATTCTTGTCAGTAAACTATTGAACTACAGAAAAAGCAATCCCCAACGAATGTTTTGTCATTCTGAGCCGCCTTTAGCCCCGAGCTTGATCCGGGGAAGAATCCGCTTTTCTTACTGAATCCCCTCACTGCAAAAATAGATTCTTCGCTCTGCTCAGAGGGACATGAGTTACTGGGTCAAGCTACGCAGGGTAGATCAAGCGCAGCGGATCTACCCTGATTCAAATGAGGGAAAGTGGATCCGGCTCGTTGCGCTTTGATCCACCTTTAATTGTTTTTTTTTGATGCCGCCAGGAGCCAATCTGGATGCGCTTCTCTGGCATGGCATTGCCACGACCCGCTCTGCTATTGGCTCTCCAGCCTATTTGTAGTTGCGCGGCCTCAATTAAGGCATGAAGAATTGATGATGAGATAAGGCAGCTTAGCCTGCTATACTTTTTTCAACTGTCAACCAAGGGAAGCAATGGCAACATCTCGATCCGCAGCGTCGCGCGATGCCAACGGCCGAACGCTCGATCAATATTTGGGCAACGCAATTCGCGAGCTGCGTCAACATCACAACTTGACCATCGCCGATGTGGCGGAGCGCGCGGAGATCAGCCGTAGCATGTTGTCAAAAATCGAAAACGGCCAAACCTCCACCAGCCTCGATACGCTTTCTAGTATTGCCAACGCGCTGGGCGTGACGCTATCCAATCTATTTCGCAACTTCAACCTGCCATCGGGCGGCGCGCAACATGTAAAAAAAGGCGATGGCATGGAGGTGGTCAGGCGTGGGACGAAGCAAGGCCATACCTACCATTTACTGGCCTACGACCAAGGGCCGAAAAAAATCTTCGAACCTTTTCTAGTAACCATTACTGACAAGAGTGAGGTGTTCCCGGGGTTCGAGCATCCCGGCACCGAATTTATCTATCTGCTCGAAGGGAAAATGAAATACCGCCACGGCCAGCAAACTTACATCATGTCCCCGGGCGACTCATTGACCTTTAAGGGTGGCGTTCCCCATGGCCCAGCGCAATTGATCAAGCTACCGATTCGCATGCTGGCGATTTTGATTTATGCTGAAGATGGAAACGACCGCCCGTTACGCTAAGCCGACGTTAATACGGGCCACGCCAATAGCAATATGATTTTCGTTAACGTAACAGTGCCCTCGCAGATTCAAGCGCCGCTTAATGGCACTGGATTACTCTTTTTGCTCAGGTAACGCGGCGAATGGTGTGTCCGCCCGATTTTTCATCCCGCTCGAGCTGCAGCAGTTGCCGTTTTTCTGCATCTTCCAGTAAATCGCTGAACGCTTTATAGCCATAGTAGCTTTCGTTGAATCCCGGCTTGCGCCGCTTCAACGCCTGCTTCACCATCGAACCCCAGACTTTCTCCTCTTCGCCGCGTTCAGACATTAACGCTTCGATAGTTTCCAGCAGGAGATCCAGCGCCTCCTGCTTCTTGTCTTCCTCGAGTTTTTTCGGCGACGTTTCCGCCGCGCCAGCTGAAGCCTTGCCCACGCGGCGCGGTTTCTTCGCTTCTTTGGCTTCCTTCTCGCGCACCAGATCGTCGTAGTAAATGAATTCGTCGCAGTTGGCAATGAGTAGATCGGAGGTGGAATTCTTGACGCCGACGCCGATCACGATCTTGTTGTTCTCGCGTAGCTTCGACACCAGCGGCGAAAAATCCGAATCACCGCTGATGATGACAAATGTTTCCACATGGGCCTTGGTATAGCAGAGGTCGAGTGCGTCGACCACCATGCGGATATCCGCCGAGTTCTTGCCTGATTGGCGCACGTGCGGAATTTCGATCAACTCAAACGACGCCTCGTGCATCGCGGCCTTGAATTCCTTGTAGCGGTCCCAATCACAGTAGGCTTTTTTGACCACGATGCTGCCCTTGAGCAGCAGGCGTTCGAGCACTTGGCTGATATCGAATTTGGCGTACTTGGCGTCTCGCACGCCCAGGGCCACATTCTCGAAATCGCAAAACAGCGCCATGTTCTTGACCTCGGATTGGCCTGCCATAGTTGGCTCCAGATAGATGATTAGGCGACAGGAAGCATTGTACGGTGCGATCAGGGGGCATCGTCAAGTTAAGTCTCGTGAACCGAATTGTGGGCGAGTTTTTCTGCAATAGTGCCTCGCTCCGAGAAGATGTCGGCCGACGCGGCAGAAGGATCCAATTACACCAAAAACAGAAAGAAATTGTTGCACGTGTCTGGCTGACTTAAACCGCCGCATGCGCCGTAGGCGCTCTCGCGTAGGTTGATGAGAGTTTTCCGCTCGATTGTTCCGCCCTTTGTCGCGGCAATACTTGACGCTGGGCATCACTTCTTGTTTCGCCGCTGCGTAGTTTTTAAGCTTGTCGGTGACGATGAGTCTTGGCACATAAC
>JBDSJK010000204.1:0-10329 GCA_039917535.1 Burkholderiales bacterium | reverse complement strand
CACGGCCGCGAACGCAGTTTTGCCAATGCGCCGCGCACCTTGGATTTGGACATCGCGCTGTATGGTGATCGGGTCGTTGCGGAAGAGGGGCTGCGCATTCCTCATCCACGCATGCACGAGCGTGCTTTTGTTCTGACGCCGCTCGCGGAGATTGCGCCGGCGCTCGAGATCCCGGGCCACGGACCTATCAACAAGCTCTTGGAGCATTGCCGGGATCCAAGCCTGGTGCGGCTTCCGGACTGATTGAAATCTATTTATTTGCCACGGTTCACATGCAGCTAGCAGAAAAGTTTCGCTACATCGTCATCGAAGGTCCCATCGGCGTGGGCAAGACCAGCCTCGCCAAACGCATGGCCGAGCATTTGAATTCGGAACTGATGTTGGAAGATCCCGATGCGAATCCGTTCCTGCCGCGCTTTTATCGCGACATGCGTCGCCATGCTTTTGCGACGCAAATGTTTTTTCTGTTTCAGCGCGTGGCGCAAGTGGGCGATTTGAAACAACGTGAGTTGTTCGAGAATCTTACCGTTGCGGATTTTCTGTTGGAGAAAGATCCGCTGTTTGCGCGCATCACTTTGTCCGACGAGGAGTTCAGCCTCTATCACCGCATTTACGAACACCTCGCGCCCCAGGCGCCGGCGCCCGATTTGGTGGTGTACTTGCAAGCGCCCGTGGATGCGTTGATTGATCGCGTCAGGCGGCGCGGCAACGCCTACGAACGCAACATATCCGAGGACTACCTGCGCCGTCTGGCGGAAAGCTACACGGAATTTTTCTACCAATATGATAACTCGCCGCTGTTGATCGTTAATAGCAGCCGGCTAAATTTTATCGCTAACAACGACGATTTTGAATTATTATTGCAGCGCATTAACGCCATGCGCGGCGGCCGTGAATTTTTCAACCGCGGCGCTTGATTGCCCGCTTGGATAAGCGTGAATCGATAACTTTTTAAGTTGGATCAATAGACCATGAGACTCACCCTGAAAGACCTGGGGAAGAAATACGCCGCGGGGCAAAAGATCACCATGGTGACCGTTTACGACGCGAGTTTTGCGGCGGTGGCGGAGCAGGCGGGAATCGACATTCTTTTCATTGGCGATTCGCTGGGCATGACCGTGCAAGGCCACGACAGCCCGCTGCCCGTCACCCTAGAAGACATGGTGTACCACACCCGCGCGGTCGTCCGCGGCAGCAAGCAAGGCTTTGTGATCGGCGATCTGCCCTTCGGCACTTATCACGAAAGCCCAGCCCAGGCGTTTCGCAACGCCGCGCAACTCATGAGGGCGGGCGCCAATATGGTTAAGCTCGAAGGCGGCGCGGTTATGGCGCCCACCGTCGAATTTCTCACCCAGCGCGGTATTCCCGTGTGCGGTCACCTAGGTCTTACGCCCCAATCCTTCAACACGTTGGGTGGGTTTCGCGTTCAGGGCAAGACCGAAGACGCTGCACAGCGTCTTATCAATGACGCTAAAGCGCTGCAGAGTGCCGGTATGACTATGCTGGTGCTGGAAGCGATACCGGCGACCTTGGGTAAGGATGTCACAGCGAATCTTACCGTTCCTACTATTGGCATCGGCGCCGGCCCCCATTGCGCCGGTCAGGTGTTGCTCGCTTACGATCTGCTCGACATTTTTCCCGGTACGAAAGCAAAATTCGTCAAGAATTTCATGGCAACAAGTGGCAGTGTCTCCGCGGCTTTCGCGAATTTCGTTAGGGAAGTAAAGGATGGCACTTTCCCCGGACCTGAGCACTGCTACTGATGGACGTCATTCACACCGTTAGAGAATTGCGCGAGCGCTTGCGCGAAGAACGTCGCGTCGCGCTGGTGCCCACCATGGGTAATTTGCACGAAGGGCATATTCAACTCATCCGCATCGTCAAGCCCAAAGCGGCGTGCCTGATCGCGAGCATTTTTGTGAATCGCCTGCAGTTTGGACCCAAGGACGACTTCAACAAATATCCGCGCACGCTGCAAGGCGATTGCGAAAAGCTCGACGAGGCCGGTTGTCACGTGGTGTTCGCGCCGACGGAAGAAGAGGTGTATCCCGAGCCGCAGGCTTTTACCGTCGAGCCGTCGAGTATTCAAAATATTCTCGAAGGCGAATTTCGCGCCGGCCATTTTCGCGGTGTCGCGACCGTGGTGCTGAAGCTGTTTAACATGGTGCAGCCGCAGATCGCGATTTTTGGCAAGAAAGACTATCAGCAATTTCTCGTGCTGCGCGACATGGTGCGGCAATTTCAGTTGCCCATCGACATCATTCCCGCGGAAACCGTGCGTGCCGACGATGGCTTGGCGCTGTCGTCGCGCAACAGCTATTTATCGAGTCGGGAACGTAGCGAAGCGATCCGCCTGCATGACCAATTGAGCAAAGTTCGCGCCGCGATTTTTGCTGGCCAGCAGGATTTTGCCGCCGTCGAACTCGCTGCGAAACAACACCTCGACAGCCACGGTTGGAAAACCGACTATGTCGCCATTCGCCGCCAACAGGATTTGCTCCCGCCGGGCGAGCAAGACAAGCACTTGGTGGTGCTGGGCGCGTCGAAGCTGGGTGCGACGCGACTCATTGATAACCTCGAAATCGATCTTTAGCGAGCGTAATTTTTATACTGCCCTGAGAGCCAATCAGGACGAGTCTGTCAGGCATGGCATGGCTGAGAGGCAAACAGGGAGCGGGTTCTGGCGGTGGTCATATAAATATCGCCAGAATGGTCGAAAGACGAATTGCAAATTACCAGGTAAAATTGCGTTTTGTTGTGCTCGATATTGGGGTTTGGAGAAAGGTATGTGGAATAAAGTCATGCTACGGATAGCGTCGCTGGCCGTTGTTCTTGGCGTCGCGGCAACCGGTTACGCGGAGCAAAATGGGTCTGACGATCTAGCGCCCATTACCGCGCAGGATTGGAACGCGGAGCGCGCCGCGCATTTGCTTGAGCGCGCCGGATTTGGCGGCACGCCCAAGGAGATTGCGCGACTGGCAGCTATGTCGCCGGAAGCAGCGGTGCGAGAGCTGGTCAACTATCAGGCGATTGACAATAGTCACCTGCAGCCCTTTGATGAATCCGGCGTGTTTGATGCGGGTGTCGATCCCTTTCCTGAAAGCCGTCCCGCGACGACCACACAAGCCAAAACCCAAGGCGAAGCGCTGGGTGTGAAGGTTAAGCCGAAGGGCAATCGCAAGATGCAGCCCGTCGTGAATAAATTCTTTTACTGGCTGCGCGCGAGCCGACTAGAGACGGATCGTCTCGCCTATTGGTGGGCGAATCGGATGTTGACAACCAAGCGTCCGCTGGAAGAGAAAATGGCGTTATTTTGGCACGGCCACTTCGCCAACAACGAAGAGAAGGTGCGCGACTATCGCAAGATGATGGGGCAGCTTGCGCTGTTTCAAAGCAAAGCGACGGGCAATTTCCGCGAACTGTTGATCGGTGCGGCGCAGGACCCGGCGATGTTGGCGTTTCTCGACGCGGGCGTAAACGTCAAGGGCGCGCCGAATGAAAATTTCGCTCGCGAGATTATGGAATTGTTCACCATGGGTGTGGGCAATTACAGCGAGACGGACATTCGTGAAGCGGCGCGGGCGTTTACAGGCTGGAACTACGAGGGCGTTGCCTTTAAGCCCAAACCCGATAAACACGACGGCGGCATGAAAAAAGTGCTGGGGCAAAGCGGCAGCTTCGATGGTGTACAGGTCATTGATGTTATTTTGCAGCAACCGGTCACGGCGGAATTCGTCGCGGGGAAAATCTACCGCTACATGGTGCGCCAGGAACTCTCCGACGGGATGCGTAAGCAACTGGGCGCGGTGTTGCGAGACAACCAATACGAACTCGCGCCGCTGCTGAAAACCATATTTCTGTCGAAGGATTTTTACAGCCCGGCCTCTACCGCTACGCATATCAAGAGTCCCGTTGAACTGGTCGTGTCGACTTACAAGAAAATGGGCTTGAATGAAGTGCCGGGCGTGCCGGATTTTAACGACGCGACCGAGGCGCTCGGGCAACGTTTGTTCCGTCCGCCGACGGTGGCGGGCTGGGCGCAGGGCAGGAGTTGGATCACGCCGGGATTGTTGTTGGAGCGTGGCAATTTTGCGCGTGATGTGTTGTTTCCGAATATCAGTTTCTTGCCCATTGATCGCTACCCAGAAGATGAGACGATCCGCATTGTCGGCGTGAAAATCGATCAGGGTATAGACATCACTACCGCAACGAAGCCGGAAGGCAAGGGCATGGGCGGTGGCGACAGCGCGATGATGTCCATGTCCAACGCGATGTCTGATCGCGATGAAGACTTCAACACCCGCTATGCGAGTTATCGCGGCTGGCAAATGGCGACGGAAAAAGTAAAACCCATTCCGCGTCACACCGCGCAATTGAATCTCGCCGCCATGGTGGCTGAGCAAAAATTAGCTAACGCGGAACAGGTTGTTCATTATTTTTTGGCGCGTTTCCTGCGTATTCCCGCCGAGAGTTCCGATCGCGCACGCTTGATCGAGTTCTTGAGCGATGAAATGGGAACAGACCAAGTGAGCGAGGCGCAGACCTACATTGAGGAACCTTTGCGCTTGTTGTTGCATCTTATTATGAGTTTGCCCGAGTATCAGCTCGGTTAAGGATGGCACTATGAAAGACGACAAATATTTTGGCCAGCGCATTAGCCGTAGATCGTTGTTGGGTGCGGGTCTTGGCGGCATTGCCCTGAACGGCGCGCGGCTGTTGGGTGTGCCGATGGCATTGAGCCAAGTAGCCCAAGCAATGGCGGCGGATGAAGCGAGCAAAGATCGGATCTTGGTCGTTGTTGAATTGTCCGGTGGCAACGACGGTTTGAACACGTTGGTGCCTTACGGCAACGACGCTTACTACAAGCACCGCCCGACGTTGGGAATCAAGCCTGACAAGCTGCTCAAGATCGACGATCACTTTGGTTTCAGTTCCGGCATGGCGGGCTTCGAAAAACTCTACAAGGCCGGCAAGCTGGCGGTGATCCACGGCTGTGGCTATGACCGGCCATCGTTCTCTCACTTCACCTCCATGGCCTATCTGCACACGGCGGCGCCGAACAGCGGCGAGGAGTACGGCTGGGTAGGGCGCCTGGGCGATGCGATGCAGCCGACCGCGACGCCAAACTACATAGTCAATATCGACACAACTCAATCGCTTGCGGTAAAAAGTCGCGTGCATGTGCCGGTGGTGTTTGATGAGCCGGAGCGCTTTACCCGCAAGGGTAGCTTCCAGGAAAAAGGTCAGCTCGATTATGTCGCCTACCACGCCGACGATAATGCTGCGCGCACATTTTTGCATGAAGCCGCGAAAAGCGCGGTCGATGCGTCGGCCCTGGTGCGCGAGGCATGGACACGTTATAAGACGCCGATTGACTACGGCATTTCGCCGCTGAGTCTACCTAAGGTCGCGTCGCTTATTGATGCAGGCTTGCCGACGCGGTTGTATTACACCGCGTTCCGCAACAACGCCTTCGACACCCACGTTCAGCAGCCGGATTTACACTATCGCTTGTTGACCTACGCGTCTGACGCCATCATGGGCTTCATGCGTGATTTGGAGCGTATCGGCAAGGCCGATCAGGTGTCGATTCTAGTTTTCTCCGAGTTTGGCCGCCGCGTGCCGGAAAACGCCAATCTGGGCACGGATCACGGCACCGCTAATTACATGTTCATGGTAGGTAAGCACGTCAAGGGTGGCCACTACGGCACGCCGGTGGATCTCGTCAAGCTCGATGCGGGGGACAATTTGTTGCACACCACAGATTTCCGCCGCGCCTACGCAACGATGATCCAGGGGTGGATGGGCGGCAGTGCGGCTAAAGTGCTGAAAGGGGAGTTTGAGCCGTTTCCCATTTTTGCTTAACGAGCAAGAGACTGAATGACGTTTTTTGATCGGTAGGCTGTAAATTTAACAAGAAGAAAAAAGATGTTTAGTCGAACTGGCTTGTTTGCTGCCCGATGGTTTGCATTGTGGCTCCCGCTAGTCGCAATCGCCGCCGAGGTCGTCGAGCTTGAGCAAGAGACCGTTATCGGCAAGCGGGAGCGCGATATTCCCCGCTTGGGTTACCAGCCGCCGGAAGTGTTTGATCCCTTCACCGACCAACTATTCCAGGGCGGCTACCGGGATTTCCCCACTTCGGAAATTCCCCAGGAATTGAAATACGCGACCGCCATGGCGCGGACCAAGAAACTGGGGCGCATTGTGGCCTGTGCCGATGCATTTTATTGGCCTTTCACCCACACCATGCCCAAGGCGGAGCCGCCCGGCATCGACATCGAAATCCTGCGTCGCATCGCCAAGCGCCATGAATGGCGTATCGAGATGATGTGGGCCGCCAATACCATCTCTCGCGGTGGGGTGGGTGCGGCGTTTTCCAAGGGCATTGATCGCGGCTATTGCGACGTGTTCCTGGGCCTGGTCATCACCGGCGATGACCACCACATGGACAATCATCAGATGGTGTTTACCAAGCCCTATATCGGCATGGGCTTTGTGTTGGTGACCAAGGGTAAGGCAAATGGAATTAAGACGCTGGACGATGTCGTCAAAGCAAAAATGAAGATCGGCGTACCGGCTTTCTCGCCGATGTACGATTACGTGAAAGAGAAGGGCATCCCTTACGAATCTTATGCGCTGAACTACCGCCTGATTGATGCTTTTGTAAAGGGCGAGGTGGAGGCGGCCATGGTATGGGAACCAGGCTTGACCGTCGCAAAGCGGGACCGGGGTTACGACGTGAAACCCGTTCCGGGTTATATTCCCCTGCCGGGCCAGCGTTGGAATGGTGCGTGGGGCGTGAAGGGGCGCGAGTCTGAATTCATCGAGTTTTTAGATGAGGAATTGGCTAACATGGTCAAGAACGGCGAGATCAAACAGATCGTCGAGACCTATGGCATGAATTATTATCCTCCCTTCGCAAATTAATTCCACCGCTGAAAAATAACCGTGAGCGACTACCCATGTACACGAGCGTAACGCAGAGAATTTTGTTGCCGGTTTTCGCCGCGCTTTGGTTATTTTGCCAGACACCGGCAGTGGTTTTCGCCCAGGCAAAGGAAGATAAAAAGGAAGTGAAAGCAGTGCCAGAGCTCGAAACGGAAACGGTGACGGGCAAGAAACAGCGTTGGGATCCCAAGAAGACACATCCTGATGTATTCGATCCCGTTAATAGCGAGCGCTGGCGTTCAGGGTTTCGTGAAGCGCACCCCACGGAAATTCCCGATGACCTTAAAAACGTGGACGCGCTCACTCGCGCCCGCGCGCTGAAACGCTTAATTGCCTGCGCCGATGGTTGGTATTACCCATTTTCGCGCACCGCGCCCCAGTCGGAAACGCCCGGCATCGACATCGATATCTTGCGTGAAATCGTGAAGCGCCAGGGCTGGCGGTTGCATATCGTGTGGGCCAACACGGGTTTCAATTGGGATTACGCATTGCGCACAACGATAGACAAAGGCTATTGCGATTTTTTCGTCGGCCTGGTTCACCAAGATGCCGACCCCGACATGACCGACCATAAGATGGTCTACACGCGACCCTATGTGGGTGTCGGCTTTGTGCTGGCCGTACAGGGCAAGGCTGCGGATGTGAAGAGTCTCACGGACCTGAAAGCGCGAAAAATTAGAGTGGGCGTGCCGATGTTATCACCCATGGAAGACTATGTTCGCGCGAACAAGATGGAGTACGAACTGTACGCAAAGAGCCAAGGCTTGATTGACGGCTTGCTCAAGCACGACGTGGATGCAGGGATGATTTGGTCCGGCGCCATGGCCGTCGCGAAAGACCAATATGACATCGAGTTCGAGGTGGTGCCGGATTTTATTCCCCAGGCCGGCCAACGCTGGAACGGCGTGTGGGCGATCAAGGAAAAAGAAACCCAACTCAAGGGGTTTTTGGATGAGCAGCTGGGTGCCCTGCTCAAGGAAGGCAAGATCAAAACGATAGTCGAGAGTTATGCCATGCCTTATTTCGCGCCGTTCAACGATTAATGATTCCCGTCGATCACACATTAGTCGCGATTCCTCTATTCACTTTTCATAGGCCGGGCGTAAACCCGCAAGGAAAAATAATGTTAAAACTTATCGCAGCGGGTTGTCTTGGCTTCGCTAGTTTGTTTGCGCAATCCGCGTTCGCCGTCGAGGGGAAAGTGGTCTGGGTGAATGCAAAATGCGGCATGCATTTGGTGTATGCCGACAATGGCTACGGCCTAATTCAACAGCTTTCCGCGGGTCCGCTGGCGGAAGGCGATGTGTTGGATGGGCCGCTCGATGTCGACGGCAAAACCCACAGCATCAAGAACGTTACGTCTGGGCTTAAGTTAATGGTCTGGGTCGAGAAATATTCAACCAGTAAGAAGATCGCCATGAGCCGCTTGCCACCCAACTGCCGACCCAAAGAAGAGGCAGCACCGGCGAGCCAGTGAGGCTAGGCTAGCCGAAGATTTTCTAACGTGTGCCATGAGAAGCGCTTCAATACTGCCTCGTGGCGGAGTATGGTCTGGGAGCAAGGCTGGGAGCGGATCGCAGCGCGATTTATTGAATAAATCGAGCGAAATTGTATTGGCAGGTTGATGCAAAACAAGCGAGCCCGGTCTGGGTCAGCCGAGGAATACAGATGTGCGAGTTGTACATTTCCACGGTGAATCGTTGTGAGGTAGGCTGAAGAAAAAGGAGTCCATCCCATTGGGCTACAAGTCCGTTTTGTAACGCTGCGCCACTTGTGCATCGAACTCGTTGACATCGCTGTTTGCCAAGCCTTGATTGCGCGCAATTTCCTCGCCGAATGAAATCTTGACTGTTTCGGCCCAGCGCTGAGTCTGCCACAACTCGCTGCGCAACAACGCTTTCGCGCAATGAAAGTAGCACTTGCGTATGCGGATGCGCACGGCAAGCAACGCCGCTTGATTGCGCGCCGCGAGTTTGAGATTGAGCGCAGTATCGTTAACCAATTCGGCAATGCCGCTCACGCGCAACGTCTCACCAGTTCCAGGCAACAAGAAAATCAGCGCGACGTTGGGATTTTCAAGAATATTCTGCAATCCGTATAGCAGACGATTGCCCTTGCGTTCGGGCAGGCAAAGCGTGCTGTCGTCTTCTACCCACACAAACCCTGGGTCATCCCCTTTTGGGGACACCGTGGGCTCGCCGCTACGATTGGTGGTTGCTAGTAGAAGAAACGGCGAGCGGGCGATGAAATCCCGCGCCTGTGGCGAGAGCGAGCGTTGAACTTTGTGTCCCACAACGGGATTGGGCTCTGCGATGAGTTCGCGTAGTTCGGCAACGGTTTTGATGATCATAGAGCAATCTGAATGAGGGGCTACGCGGCATTGCGCACCCCAATAGTATGCCCGCTTTCCTGATCGGCTTCAGCATTACTCTGGCCGAGAATGATGACGCGATCCGCAGAGGCGATGGTCTCCGGCCGATGGGCGATGATCAAGCGCGTAAGTTTGAGTTGCCGAATCGCATCGTTGACCTGTCGCTCGCGCGCCACATCGAGATGGCTGGTGGCTTCATCGAGCGCGAGAATTTTCGGCTGTTTGTATAACGCGCGCGCCAGCAACACACGCTGCTTTTGTCCGCCGGAAAGCGTCGTTCCCATATCGCCGATCAACGTGTTATAGGCCATGGGCATGGCGAGAATGTCTTGATGCACTGCGGCGATTTGTGCGCAGGATTCGATGCGCGCTTGATCGGGTTCCGCGTCAAAGAAGCAGATGTTGTCCGCAAGGGATCCGGCGAATAGTTGATCTTCTTGCATCACGGTGCCGATCATCGAACGGTAGCGTGAACCTAGGCGCTGGACGTTTTTGCCGCCGACTAGGACCTCACCTTCCGTGGTTGGCAGGAGGCCGAGGATGATCTTGAGCAACGTGGTTTTGCCGCAGCCTGAGGGGCCGATGATCGCGGCCGACTCGCCCGCTGCGATGCTGAGATTCACGTTGTGCAATACCCAAGGCTCGGCGTCGGAATAACGGAAACTGAGATTTTTTATTTCGATGGCGGCGGGTAATGCGGCATCCATGGAACAGTCCAGTGCTTCGTCTGGCTCAGGAGTCGTCAGCGCAATATCGGCAACTCTTTCCGTGTGCAGCCCCAGCATCTTGAACTCGATGCCTTTTTCGATGAAGCTGGTGATACGCGCGGTGAACTGTTGCTTGTAGGCGATGAAAGCGAATAACATGCCGATGGAAAAGCCACCGTCCAATACCAGCGCGGCTCCCAGCCATACCACCGCGATGTTCTCAATGCCAAACAATGCGCCGTTGAGCGTGTGAAACGTGATGCCCAGTTTTTGTACGCGTATACCGGCGTTGAAATTATCGGC
>JBDSJK010000203.1:0-2927 GCA_039917535.1 Burkholderiales bacterium | reverse complement strand
TGCACCTGTGTGATACCCGCCGCTGACTCGTTCGACACAATTTCAAAGTGATAGGTGTCGCCGCGAATCACCGCGCCCAGCGCAATCAACGCGTCGTATTTTTTGCTTTGCGCCATGCGTTGCAACGTGAGGGGGATTTCCAGCGCGCCGGGAACGGTTGCAACCGTGATGGCGTCATCCTGCACACCGAGTTTTTTTAGCTCCACAACACAGGATGCGAGCAGTCCTTCGCCCACTTCATTATTGAAACGGCCCTGCACAACACCAATGCGCAACCCATGTCCGTTCAGATTGGTTTGCATTTGGTTCATTCGTTCTCCGGGCTGAGATAGCCGGTAATTTCAAGTCCAAAACCCGCCATGCTCGGCAGCTTTTTCGGTCGCGCCATCAGACGCATTTTGCCGACATTCAGTTCGCGCAAAATCTGCGCGCCGATTCCATAGCTACGCGGGTCCCAGCGGTCGCCAGGGTTGCGCGCTTGCGCGTCGGGATTGGCGCGATTCAGTAGATCGGCACCCGATTCCGGCCTATGCAACAGCAACATCACGCCACGCTCTGAAGCGGCAATTTTTTGCAACGCATCGGTAACGGTGAAGGAATGCTGACGGGTGCTGAGGTCGAGAAAATCAAACACGGACAGCGGCTCGTGGACGCGCACCAAGGTTTCCTGTTCACGGGTGATCTCACCTTTGACCAGCGCCAAATGGGTGTGGTTAATAGTGGTATCGACAAAGGTTTCAAGACGAAATTCTCCAAACGGCGTGGTCAGATTACGTGTGGCAACTTTACTGACAACGGTCTCGTTGTGGCTACGATACTCGATCAAATCGGCGATGGTGCCGATCTTTAAACCATGCAGCTTGGCGAACTCCAGCAGATCCGGCAGTCGTGCCATCTCGCCATTATCTTTCAATATTTCGCAGATCACCGCCGCAGGTTCCAGCCCGGCTAATTGCGCCAAATCACAGCCAGCTTCCGTATGGCCGGCACGAACCAGCACGCCACCTTTTTGCGCTTTAAGCGGAAAAATATGGCCGGGCTGCACGAGGTCGTCCGGACCGGCATTTTTCGCCACCGCCGCTTGCACCGTGCGAGCACGATCGGCAACGGAGATGCCCGTCGTCACGCCGGTCGCTGCTTCGATGGAAAGCGTGAAATTGGTTCCCAACGGCGAGCGATTATCTGTCACCATCAAAGGCAAGTTGAGCTGCTTGCAGCGGGCTTCCGTGAGCGTTAGGCAGATCAGTCCGCGACAATGCTTGGCCATGAAATTGATCGACTCAGCCGTGGTGAGTTCGGCAGCGATCACGATGTCGCCCTCATTCTCGCGATCTTCTTCGTCGACGAGTATGACCATGCGGCCGGCGCGTAGGTCCGCGATGATTTCCGAAATAGTGTTGAGTTGCATGACGCGATTTTAACAGCTATCTAGCGGGCATAAGCTGAGCGAGATAACGCGCGATCAGATCCACCTCGATATTCACACGAACGCCCGGGGCAAGGCGCTTGAGTGAGGTCACGGAAAATGTGTGCGGAATGATATTGATGCTGAACTCTGCTTGCTGGACGTAGTTAACCGTCAGGCTCACGCCGTCGATGGTGATCGAACCTTTAGGCGCGACAAATTTTGCTAGTTTCTCGGGCAAGCGGGTACGTAACTCCCAACTGGTTCCAACTGGCGCGAAGGAGACCACATCGCCCACCGCATCCACATGCCCACTGACCAAATGCCCACCGAGCCGATCGGACAAACGCAACGCTTTTTCCAAATTGACCTCGGCACCTACTTGATCGAGGCCGACAGAACAACGCAATGTTTCCTGGGAAATATCAACGCTGAACGTAGCATTGTCCTTTTCCACAACCGTCAGGCACACGCCACTACAGGCGATGCTGTCGCCGACAGCAATATCACCTAACGAAAACCCAGGACAAGCAATGGTCGAGCGAATGCCTTGTTGCTGCGCGGTGATATGTTTGATGTGGCCGACGGCGGCGACAATGCCAGTAAACATGATGTTAATTTCCCACCTGCGGCCGGGCAATCACGCGGATATCGTTGCCAATCTGGCGAAGCTCCTTGATCTGAAGTTCGATGCGATCCGTGAGCGCCGTCAATTCGGGCAAGCCGAACATCCCCCGCGCGCTGTCGCCCAATAGATGCGGCGCTAAGTAGATCACCAGTTCGTCAACCAAGCCCGCGCCCAGTAGCGCACCATTGAGCTTAGTGCCTGCCTCGATTAAAACTTCATTCATGCCATACTTGCCCAATTCTTGCGCCATTGCGTTGAGATCTACTTTGCCTTGACCGTTGGGCAAGGCAAGCAATGTCGCGCCCTTCGCGGCGAGTTGGTCGCGCTTGCTCAATTCGCCATGCGAATAAAATATGGATAGCTCGCCACCGTCGAACAGTTGCGCTTGAGGCGACACCTCAAGCCGGCTATCGATCAGTATTTTTTTTGGCTGACGCGTCGTCGCGATATCTCGCACCGTAAGCTTGGGATCATCGTCTTTCACCGTGCCGATGCCCGTTAAAATCCCACACGAACGAGCGCGCCAGCGATGCCCGTCGGCGCGCGCGTCGGCACCCGTGATCCATTGGCTTGCGCCGTTGTTGAGCGCGGTTTTGCCATCGAGACTGGCAGCGACTTTTATGCGGAACCAGGGCCGCCCGCGGGTCATGCGTGAAACAAAACCAATGTTTAATTCACGCGCTTCGTGTTCCATCAAACCAACGGCCACCTCAAGACCCCCATCAGATAAGGCTTGCAGGCCAGTGCCCGCCATCAGCGGGTTGGGATCTGCCATTGCGGCCACCACCCTCGCCACGCCGCTCTGGATAAGCGCGCCGGTGCAAGGCGGTGTGCGGCCTTGATGATTGCAAGGTTCTAAAGTTACGTAGGTTGTTGCACCAAGGGCGCGTTCGC
>JBDSJK010000202.1:0-3905 GCA_039917535.1 Burkholderiales bacterium | reverse complement strand
GCTTGGCCGCAGCATGTCCATCACCAGCCAGCGCACCGATGGTTCACGAAAACCGGTGGCAAATCATGGGCAACGTGCGCCATTACGCAACTTGCTTTTGTGCGCATTTCATCCAACCCGGCAATTGTTGCCGACGCCGTTTCTCCGACCGAAGCGTCAAGGGTGCTGCTCGCCATCACTCGTGTATCTGGACATTGCTTCAGGTCAGACGCCGTGGCGCTGCACCAAATCGAGGAAATGCACAGCCCGGCGATAGTTGTCCACCGACAGGTCACCGATGCTTATCTCTTGGGACTTGCGCGTCACCACAAGAGCCGCCTCGCGACGTTTGATCGCGGTTTGAAAGAATTTGCGAGTAGCATGAAGGAACCGCGTGGAGCGATCGAGTTGCTCGAATCGCGTTAAGGTCTGCGCCTTATTTACCTTTCACGAGCAAGCCCAAGTAGCGAAGCGTATTCCGGGTTGACCCGCACGTGGTCAACCACTATCGAAGCAGCGTGTCGGTTGGAAAATTTTTCTATGCCGCTACGAATTGCTTGTCATTCTGAGCGAAGCGAAGAATCTCCTGCCCTCAGATAATTACTCAACTACAAAAGCAGATCCTTCGCTTCGCTCAAAATGACAATATCGTGCTTTTTTGGCGTCCCGTCAGCCTTTTAGCGTGGTTTTGCCGGATCCGACGGCACGTTGTTGGCAAGACCTTTGATGGGCGGCGCCATCTCGGGTGTATAGTTATTAAAGCCGCTGAAGGCAATCCAGCCGGGCGCCACGGCGTTGACCCGCACCGGCGCCCATTCCACCGAGGCGGTCCCGGTGAGATTTAACATACCTGCCCGCGCCGCACCGGAATGGCCCATACCGGGCATACCGTTCCACATGTCGGCGATAATGTTGACAATGGCCCGATCTGGCTCTCCGGCGTGCCGACTCATCCATTGCGTATAGCATTCGCGAGCAAACAGAAAACCACCGGTCAGATTATTTCGCATCACCGTCTCCCAACCCTTAGCGGTAATTTTCTCCAGCGGCGCGGAGAACTGCCCACCGGCGTTATCGACCAGATAATCGATGCGGCCATGGGCTGAGAGTATCGCCGCGACCTTTGCGCGAACTTGCTCTTCTTCGCGAATGTCACATGAATGAGTCGTCGCGATGCCGCCTGATGATTTAATTTCCGCTTGAACTTGGTCGAGCTTTTCTTTCCGACGACCGACCAACGCGACCATCGCCCCTAGAGACACAAGTTCGTGAGCAGTACAGCGGCCAATTCCGGGACCGCCCCGGTGACGATTGCGACTCGATTAGTGAATAAGTCGGCTTTAAAAATTGAGCGATAACTCACGTTATCGTTATAGGGTGGCTATGCGGCCAAGCGTGTAGGCATGTCTATTATCATTGCCGGCGACTGGTCGGTTTTAAACTCGAACGTCACCTGTTGCGCGCCGAATGCGCGCGCGATGGCGCGCAGCGTGGCTTCCGCCGAGGCGTGTAGATCGCCTTCCAGTTTTTTGATCTGATCTTTGGCACGTTCTTCGGCGTGCTGACGCGCGGCGGCGATGAGATTATTTTTATCCTGTTCGCTGAAGCTGCCGGAGAAAAATCCATTCAGCAAATCGGGCAGCAACCAGGGCAGAACTTTTGCTTTTTGTTCGTCGTACACATTAATGTTGCGGATGAAAACTTCGTGCTGACACGGCGGCATTTTGAAGTTATAGCTGCCGAGCCCGCGGGGTTCGATTTCAAAACTGTTGTTGCGCAGGTTAAAGCGAAATTCGATCTCGAACTCGAACACCATCGCCATTTTTTTCTTGGTGAGCACCCAGCTCAAATAACGCTGGCCAAAATCGCCCCAACTATGGTCGGTTTCAGTAACGATTTCCTTGGTGAACACTTTGTACACGGCGAGCTCGCCGATAGCGCGCATGTCTTCTATGTTGCTATGGACGGTGATCTGTTGCGATGGTTTGCGCTCTTTCCAAGTGCGCACAAAACGCGTGGCCATATAGATGGCAGCGATCAGCAACAGCAAAACGATGATAAGAGACCAGTTTAAATCCACGTTACATACTCCAAACAAGCAGCTAGACTCATAGTCTAGCAAAAAGGGGCTGTCACCAGCCCCTTTTTGAATTGTAACAATTTTTAGTACTTGATCGCTTAGCTCTCTCCAAGCACCGAAACCTTAATGCTTGCGACTACATCAGTATGCAAACCGATGCTGACCTCATGATCGCCCACTTGCTTTAACGGACCGTCGGGCATGCGTATCGTTGCTTTAGCGACGTCAAAGCCTTGCGCTTTCAGTGCGTCGGCTATGTCGCCGTTGGTGACGGAACCAAACAGCTTGCCGTCGACACCGGCCTTCTGCGTGATCTGCACCATCAAACCGTTGAGTTTTTCCGCACGTGCGTTGGCTTCAGCCAAAATATCGGCTTGTTGCTTTTCCAAATCGGTACGCTTCTTTTCGAACTCGGCGAGATTGTCCGGCGTGGCGCGTTTCGCTTTGCCGTGAGGCACGAGATAGTTGCGCGCGTAGCCAGCTTTTACTTTGACCACATCGCCAAGCTGACCGAGATTTATTACTTTTTCGAGTAAAATTACTTGCATGACGACCTCATTAATGCAAATCAGTGTAAGGCAGCAGCGCTAGGAAGCGCGCGCGCTTGATGGCGACTGACAACTGGCGCTGATATGGGGTTTTCGTCCCGGTAATGCGCGCCGGAATGATCTTGCCATTCTCGTTTATGAAATCCTTCAGGATTTCGATGTCTTTGTAATCGACTTCTTTGATACCTTCTGCCGTGAAGCGACAGAATTTCTTGCGGCGAAACAGCGAGCGCTCGGGACGCTTGCCCTTCATGTCTTTCTTTTTGCCGAAACGGCCTCTAGACGGTAGTGCCATGGTTGACCTCTTTCATCAATTTATAACTGTTCACGTGTAGCACGGCGGCGTCACTGCGACGACTCGTACGTGCTAAAAATCCCTTAACCACAATCTCGGTGCCCAACGGTAGCCTGGCAATTTCTTGCGCGATTTCCCCGACCGCTTTCACCTTCATCACAAGCTCGATCTTGACCGGAATGCTAACTTCAATTTGTTCCGAGCGATGATCCAACTCCATTTGCAAAACCGGCAAGCCGGCAGGCGTGTAACGAATCGGCTCTTCAGTGCAAATCACGCCGGACAATACGATCTGATTGCGGCTCAACTTTCCTGTTTGCTTTAAGTAGCGGCTGGTTCGGCGGCTACCTCAGCCGCGTCGTCCTTGACCGCTTCGATTTGCTGCGTCATCGTCAACGATTTGGATTTCTCTTCCTTCATCATCGGCGACGGCTCGGTCACGGCGCGATCCATCTTGATCGTCAAATGACGCAACACCGCGTCATTAAACTTGAACGCATCTTCGATTTCGTCCAGCGTCGGCTGGTCGCACTCGATGTTCATTAGTACATAGTGAGCTTTGTGAATTTTCTGAATCGGGTAAGTTAGCTGGCGACGGCCCCAGTCTTCTAAGCGGTGAATATTACCGCTCTTGCCACTGACCATGCCTTTGTAGCGCTCAACCATGGCGGGCACTTGCTCGCTTTGGTCGGGGTGAACGATAAACACAATTTCATAATGTCGCATTAAATCTCCTTGTGGGTTGAATGTAAGCCTCCCGTGATGCGAGCACGGTGAAGCAAGGAAAACGCCAATTATAACAGTGCAGTAACGCTTTGATCAAGGCAAAGCCTTGTCCAATGGGGTTTGAGTCTCAGCATGGACCGTGATTCTAACGGGGTGTGAGTCTGAAGTGGTAGCTGGGATCGATCATGATGCGAGGCATGGTGATCGATATGCACGACGAACAATTGCAAACACTGGCCCAGCTGCAGGCCTGTCTCGACGGAACCGCGGTGGTCGA
>JBDSJK010000201.1:0-6551 GCA_039917535.1 Burkholderiales bacterium | reverse complement strand
GTAGGGCACGCCGAACTTGTCCATGAGGATTGCGGCGGTGTAGGCGCCTACCGCGTAGAACGCGCCGTGGCCGAGAGAAATCTGGCCGTTGTAGCCCGTCAATATGTTGAGACCAAGGATTGCGATCGCATAGATCAGCACTTGCGTGAACTGGAGTGTGCGATAGTCGCTGACGAAAAACGGTAGTGTGCAGGCGATAATGATCAGGATGATGGGCCATTTGAACGCAATTGGCGCGGGGACCGCCAAGCTGGTTTTCGGGGTGAGCTTTGATAGAATCGAAGTCATAATTTCATCACACCCGAGTGACTAACACTTTACCAAATAACCCCGACGGCTTGAACAGTAATACGCCAATGATCAGCACCAGCGCAACTGTTAATTTAAGCTCTGTGCCGACCACGTATTGGCCGGCCAGATTTTCAATGACGCCGACGATGAAGCCCCCGGCCATTGCACCCCATGGATTGTCGATGCCGCCCAGTAGCGCCGCGGCGAAGGCATACAACAACACGCCGGACATGATGTTGGGATCGAGGAAAATGATGTGGGCGATCATCATGCCCGCGACCGCGCCGATGGCGGCGGCGAGTCCCCAGCCCAGCGCTAACATACGCCCGACGCGGATTCCCACTAGCCGGCTGGAGACAGGATTCTGCGCGGCGGCACGCATTGCCAACCCCAGCGGCGTAAAGCGGAAGAAAAGATACACCGCCATTAACACGATAATTGTTACAATGATCGCACCTAACTCATGGCCCGATAAATAACCGAAAGAACGCTCGGGGAACGGGCTAGGGAAAGGCTTGTTTGTGTAAGTGTAGATCCAACCTGCGAGCCCGTTGAGAATGAGCAATAAGCCAATAAATACGATGATCACCGTGAGAACTGGCGCTTTTTCCACCGGACGAATGATGACTCGTTCGATCGCGACACCGCCGATAAATGAAATGACCACCGTCGCGAAAAACGCTGCCCAGTAAGGCATGCCCGCGTTCATCATGCTCCACGCAAGATAAGTGGAGAACATCGCCATTTCGCCCTGGGCAAAATTAATGTGATGAGTGGCTTGATGGATCATCACTAAGGCGAGCGCTAGGCTGGCGTAAATGCCGCCGGTGGCAAGGCCCGAGAGAACTTGGTGTAGGAAAGTTTCCATTTATTGTCTAATAACCGAGGTAGGCTTTGCGAATGGCTTCGTCGCCGGCAATCTCTTTTGCCGCGCCGGAAATCACCACTCGCCCCGTTTCCAGCAAACAGGCGTGATCGGCCAAATTGAGCGCCAGCGAAGCGTTTTGTTCCACCAGCAAAATGCTGACGCCCTCTTGTTGATTGATCGCCGCCATGATGCGAAAAATCTCCTGCACGATGACCGGTGCGAGGCCGAAGGAAGGTTCGTCGAGCACCAGCAATTTCGGCTTCAGCATCAGCGCGCGGCCGATGGCGAGCATCTGTTGTTCGCCGCCAGAGAGCGTGCCGGCCTGCTGACTTAGCCGTTCTTTGAGACGGGGAAAATAATGATAAATCCGTTGAAAATCTTGCTCCGTTGCCGCCTTGTCGCGCCGCGTGTAGGCACCCAGGCGCAGGTTTTCTTCGACGCTTAGATTGACGAAAGTTCCGCGTCCGTCGGGCACATGGCCTATACCCATGCGCACGATATCTTCCGTTGCTTTCGCTTCGATACGCTCGCCCAAAAAACTAATCTGTCCCTCGGTTGGCACCATGCCGCAGATGGCGCGCAGCAGCGTGGTTTTGCCCGCGCCGTTCGCGCCCAATATCGTGGTGATGCCATGCTCTTCCACGGCGAAACTAACACCGAATAACACCTGGGTCGGGCCATAGCTGGCGTTGAGTATGTCGGCGCTTAGAATCGAGGCCATTGACAGTTTGCTGAAAAGCGTAGCGAGCGAAGGCTAGACAAGGCGCGAAACACAGAAAAAGCGCAGTTTACACATAAGTAAATGAGCATTTTTCTGTCTTTCGCCACGCAGGATAGGCGAGCGCAGTAGGTTTTCAGCATACGGTTAGTTTGCAACGCCTAAGTAGGCTTTGATCACGTCGGGATGATTTTGCACATCCGCTGGCGTGCCGTCGGCGATTTTGCGGCCAAAGTCGATCGCCACCACTTTATCGGAAACATTCATGACCAAATTCATATGATGTTCAACCAGCAACACAGTCAACCCGAACTGATCGCGTAGGTGTTTGATCATATCTTTCAAACCATCAACTTCCGAGTGATTGAGTCCGCCGGCGGGTTCGTCCAATAACAGCAGCTTGGGTTTCGTCGCCAGCGCGCGAGCGAGTTCGACACGCTTTTGCGTGCCAAACGACAGGTCTGAAACTTTAACCTGGGCGACGTCGCGCAACTCCAAACTATCAATCAGGCGATTGGCTTCGGCATGTAACGTTGCTTCTTGTTCGGCCACACCAGGCAAGCGCAGCGCGTTGGCGAAAAATCCACCGCGGCTGTGGGCATGGCCACCGACTAACACATTTTGCTCCACGGTTAAATTGCGAAACAGCGCAAGGTTTTGAAACGTGCGCCCAATACCGAGGGCCGCGATGCCGTGGCGAGGAATATCGGTCAGAGATTGGCTCTGGAAGCGGATTTCGCCGCTGTCGTACTGGTAGAGCCGCGATAGGCAATTGAATAGTGTGGTCTTGCCCGCGCCGTTAGGGCCGATGAGGCCGACGATGGTGCCGGGCTCCACGTCAAAGCTGACGCGGTCGAGCGCAATGATACCGCCGAAGCGCACGGATACATCTCGCAAACTCAGCAGTGGCGCGGCTAGTCCCTCACCCAATTGAGACTCCCCTGGACAAAAATTAATTACGTATGAAATCGCGAATATAATTATTCACTACTTCGGGCTGTTCGTGTACTACCCAGTGGGAGCCAGTGGGAATTCTCTTGACCGTGAGATCGGGTACATACTGTTCCAGCCCGTCCAAATTGCCGCGAAGGAGCGCGCTATCCGCTTCCCCCCAAATGACCAGGGTCGGGACGTTGACCGTCACGCGCTTTGGATCAATGGTTATCGCGGCAGGGCCCGGATCAGCCTCAGTAGGTGGATACATCGGTGAGGCACGATAATAGTTTAGGCCACCGGTCACGGCACCGGGCTTAGACCAGGCTTCGGTGTAGCGAGCTAAATCCTGGTCCGTCAGCCAATCGCCGTTGGAACCGGCGGAGCGAAGCATCGTCGCCAGACGGGCGTAATTATTTTCCGACATTACCCGTTCTGCTTTGTCCATGCGGAACAGCAACATGTATTGGCTGGCCGCTTGTTGCGCCGGGCTGTTGACCAGTTCCCGTGTAAAAGTGGCCGGGTGCGGCGAATTAATAATGATGAGTTTTTCGACATATTGCGGCAGCGTCGCCGCGAAACTCCAGGCTGCCGCGCCGCCCCAATCGTGGGCCACCAGGACGCAGCTTTTATGGCCGAGATGTTCGATCAACTGGCGCAGATCTTCGACTAAATGTTTAGCGCGGTAAGCGGCCACATCGGCAGGTTTTGACGACAGATTGTAGCCGCGCATGTCAAGCGCAACAGCCTGGTGATCTTTACCGAACTCATGCAGTTGATTAAACCATTCGTACCAAAATTCGGGAAAGCCGTGGACAAACAACATTAGCTTGCCTGCGCCCAACGTCGCGTAGTGTAACGACTGGCCATTCACGTTTGCATAATGATGTTGCAAAGAATCAGTCATTGATGACTTTCACGCTGCCGTCGATGAGTTTGGCCACCTGGGGCAGCAGTCCCGGTTGCGCCGCGAAACGCACTTCGTCCGTCAGTCCCGAGCGCTCCATAATGCGGCCTACGCGGGAGCTGATCAGCGAATCGAACGCATCTTGAGTACGATAGAGGCGCAGCGCTGTCTGAGCCGCGTCGGTGAAATTTTGACCTGCGTCGAAGCTTGCCGACAGCCGATCAACGATGTGGCCCGCACCGTAATAGTCTTCCAAATTCATGCCGCCCGCCGAGCCGCTGCACACGACCAGCACCGACTCGCCCGGATGGGCGCGCAGAATATGATCCACCGTAGCCGCGCCATTGAGCAAGCAAGCCGCATAGACGTGGGGCGCGACGGCCGCCTGGCGCAGCGCGACTGTTCCATTGGTGGTGGAATAGATAAGCCGCTTACCCGCGACGCCATGCTGCACTAAGGCCAACGGTAGCGGCGAGGCAAAACCTTCGATAGCGTGGATGTGCTTTTCTCCCGCGAGCACAGTATCGTGCGAGGAAAATTGTTTCGCGCGGTGGCGCGCGTCGTGCTCGTCGGTGGCGGGGATGACTTCGCGCGCGCCGTGGGCGAGGGCGGTGACGATGGTCGTCGTGGCGAACAGAATATCCAATACGATGACCACTTTAGCCGACAGGCGCGCTGGATCGAAGTCTTCCTTGCGCAGCAGTACATGGACTTTACTGGCGCCGGTTATGACCGATGCGGCGCGGGCGAATTCCGCAGGATCGCTCATGAGGTTGAGGGATGGCGGCGTTTGAATAGGCCGACACCTTCCATCGACATCACCATTTCATTGCGCTGATTAAACACTTCCCAACGGGTTTTTAAGATGCCGACATCCGGCTTGCTCGACGACGGGCGCGATTCCAAAAACTCCCGCTCGAAGCGCAACGTGTCGCCGGGCCGCACCGGCTTCAGCCAGCGGATGTTGTCCACGCCCGGCGAACCCAGGCTGGCGGAATCCACCAAATAAGCATCGCACATCATGCGCATGGCGAGCCCACAGGTGTGCCAGCCGCTGGCGATAATGCCGCCAAAGAACGATTTTTCCGCAGCTTGTTCATCGACATGAAAAGCTTGCGGATCGAACTGTTTTGCGAACTGGATAATTTCATCTTTTTCTAAGGTGCGCTCGCCCAACACTGCACGATCGCCCACTTTGAAATCTTCCCAATAATATTTTACGGCCAAGCTATGCCTCTTGTTTTGAGTGCGTTACGTTTAATATGCCGCCGAAAAGCGCGCCAAATGGTGATCCGCATCGCCAAACGTGGCGTTAATGGCGGTCAGGCGGCGGAAATAATGGCTGGCGGAAAGCTCGTCGGTAATGCCCATACCGCCGTGCATTTGTATGGCTTCCTGAGCGACAAGTTTCCCATACCGACCGATCGCGTTTTTCGCCGCCGATACGACACGCTGGCGCTCGGCAATATCCGGTGACTGGACCTTTACCGCCGCAAGATAAGCTACAGAGCGCGCTAATTCCAGATACATCAACATATCCACCATGCGATGTTGCAGCGCTTGAAATTTGCCGATCGGTACACCGAATTGACGGCGGGTCTTGAGATATTCTAGCGTTGCTTTTTGCAATGCTTCCATGGCGCCGACGGCTTCGGCTACCAGCGCCGTTGCGCCGATGTCGGCAACTTTTTCCACGATGTCCAGCGACTGGTCATTGCCACCCAACAGCGCCTCGGCTGGGACACGAGCATTGTCAAAATGTATATTTGCAGCGCTCTGATTATCGATGGTGCGATAGGACTGAATGGTAACGCCCGGTGTCGTTGCGTCGACCAAAAATAAGCCCATACCTTGCCCATCGTTTAGTGAGCCAGACGTTGCGGCAGACACGATAATTTTATCGGCTATGCCACCGTGCAGAACCACAATTTTCTCGCCGTTGATGATGTATCCGTTGCCGTCTTTGCGCGCCACCGTGGCGACGCGCTTTAAGTCATAACGCGCACCGGACTCGCTGTGGGCGAAAGCAAGCTTCATCGAGCCATCGACAACCTGCGGCAGCAGAACGGATTTTTGCGCATCGGAACCCGCCCATTGTATGAGACTTGCGCCCAAGACCACGGTCGCGAAATAAGGCTCCACGATCAAGCCGCGACCAATCGCGTCCATGACGATCATGATATCGGTCATGTTGCCGCCGAAGCCGCCATGGGACTCGTCGATACCCATGCCGAGCATGCCGATTTCCGCCATGCTTTGCCACACCTTCGTGCTGTAACCTTCCGCCGATGTGATGATGGCGTGCCGCTGCTTGTTGAATTCATATTCGCGTTCAATCAAGCGATTGACGGTGTCGCGCAGTTGCTCTTGTTCCGATGAAAAATTGAAATCCATAGTCGCCTCACAGCCCCAAGATATGTTGCGCAACGATATTGCGCTGAATTTCGTTGGACCCGCCATAGATGCTGGTTTTGCGATAGTTCATATAGCGCGGCGCAAAGGGTGGGCCGTATTCGGGGCCAACAAATTTCGCGTCGGGTTTGCCGTTAACGAAGTCGGGGAAAAACGGTAGCGCGTAGGGACCGAGTGCATCCATCTGCAGTTCCGTCAGCATCTGCTGAATTTCGGTACCTTTAATCTTCAGGAACGACACTTCCGGACCAGGCGCTTTGCCGCGGCTTTCCGCCGACAGCACCCGCAGGCTGGTGATTTCCAGCGCCATGATGTCAATTTCCAACTGCGCGATCTTGTCGCGAAAGCGCGAATTGTCGAGCAACGACTTTCCGTCTTGCTTTTCTTGCTTGGCTACTTCTTTTAGGAACAGCAATTCACAC
>JBDSJK010000200.1:0-4616 GCA_039917535.1 Burkholderiales bacterium | reverse complement strand
GCTGCGCGCGTGGATCAACTACCGCGATCTATCGGTGTCCCATCTGGGCGGCATCTATGAGCGGCTGTTGGAGTACACCCTCGTCCAGCAAGCTGAGCGTCTGCTAGCTCAGCCGTCCAGCTTTGCGCGCAAGACCACCGGCAGCTACTACACGCACGATGACTTGGTGAAACTTATCATCCAGGAAGCCGTTGGCAGACTGATTGAGGAGAAGACTGCCGCGTTCGACAAGCTGATCGCCAAGTACAAACGCAAGGCTGCACTTAGTCCGCCAGAGTGGGAAGCATTGGATGCAGTCGACCCGGCCACCATGCTGCTGAAACTTCAGATCTGCGACCCTGCGATGGGCAGCGGCCATTTCTTGGTCACGTTGGTCGATTACCTAGCCGATGAAATTCTCGAACAGACATTCCACGCTGCGCAAACATTGGCGGATCAGCCTTGGGCGGCGCACTTAACCGAGCGCGGCAACCCGTGGGTGTCACAGGTTGTGGTGCGCGTTGCGGATATCCGTAAACGCATTTTAAAGGCCGCGCGCGAACATCGCCGGGCAGTCGAAGAACATCAGTTGGATGATCGCCACATCATCCGGCGCATGATTTTGAAGCAAGTCATTTATGGCGTAGATAAGAATCCCATGGCGGTGGAACTGGCCAAGCTCGCCTTGTGGCTACACACCTTCACCATCGGCGCGCCGCTGTCGTTCCTCGATCATCACCTTAAGTGCGGTGATTCTTTGCACGGCGAGCGATTCGATTCTGTGAAATTTGAGCTCGAACAACGCGGCGTGTTGCTTCAAGAAGGGGAGTTCAAGCGGCTGGAGGCTGCTGCAAAAAGCTTGGCGGAGGTGGCCGACCTCACCGATATCAATATTGCCGAAGCGGATGAATCCAAGCGCTTAGCTGATGACGCCGAACGTGAAGTGGCACCGATGCATGCGCTGCTGGATTTTTGGCGGGCACTGTGGTGGCTGATTCCAGGATGGCCGCAGAGACAACGTAAGGCGCGTGGCCGCTCGACAGTGGACGGATCGTCCGATACTGAGCGTGCGATTGCGGAAATATTCTCTGGCCTTTACGACATTACAGCGATCGTCATGGCTGGCAAGCTCAACACCGCAGGTTCCAATGTGCCTGTGGCAAATGATCTGTTAGCCCGAACCAGGACGCTCGCACAACAAGAACGCTTTTTCCATTGGCACACGGCTTTCCCAACAGTTTGGCCGCATGGTTCCGCTGGCAGTGGGGGGTTTGATGCCGTCATTGGCAATCCGCCGTGGGATCGGATCAAGCTGCAAGAAGTGGAATGGTTCGCTGAGCGCAAACCCGAAATCGCGCGGGCGGTGCGGGCGGCGGATCGCAAGCGCCTGATTCAGGAGTTACGGCAACACAATGACCCGCTCTGGCAAGACTACGCGCTCGCCACTGAGCGCGCAGAGGCAAATGCGCGCGTGGTGCGTGACTGCGAAGACTTTCCGCTGCTCTCCGGCGGTGATGTGAACATCTACAGCCTCTTCGTCGAGCGCGCCCAGGGTTTGGTACACACCCAGGGTATCGTCGGGCTGCTCACGCCCTCGGGCATTGCGGCCGACATGGGCGCCGCGAAATTCTTCCGCACCATCTCCGCCACCGGACGTCTGGCGGCGTTGTACGATTTTGAGAACAGGAAGGTTTTCTTTCCAGACATCCATGCCAGCTTCAAGTTTTGCGCGCTGGTGTTCGCCGGAGCCGCGCGCACTTTCCCCGCCTCAAGCTGCGTGTTCTTTCTGCATGATGTGGCCGAATTGAAAGATGCCGAGCGCACGCTGGCGCTGAGCGCCGAGGATTTCAAGCTCGTCAATCCCAACACCGGCTCCGCGCCGATTTTCCGCACCCGGCGCGATGCGGAAATCACCATCCGCATTTACCGCAACCATCCGGTATTGGTGGATCGCTCGTCGGGTGAAGAGAAGAAAGTTTGGCCGGTGCGTTATGTGCGTATGTTCGACATGACCAACGACTCGCATCTTTTCCTTAATCGCGCCGAGTTGGAAAGGCAGGGCTGGAAACCCACGCTGTTAAATCGGTGGACGAAGGGTGACGCTGTAGCGGTGCCGTTGTATGAAGGCAAGATGGTGCAGATGTACGACCATCGTGCTGCGGATGTTGTGGTGAATGCGGAAAACTTGCATCGTGCTGCGCAGCAAGAAGAGATTTCAACTACCGCTCACGAAGATCCGGCTAGGTTAGCGGTTCCGCAGTACTGGGTGAAGCAAACTGACGTACTAGCGGTGAATAAGCCTGAGTGGGCGATTGGTTTTAAAGAGATTACCGCGCCAACCAACATGCGAACCATGATCGCTGCGCTATTGCCAGGTGTCGGTTTTGGAAACAAGATACCAATCCTAATCCCTGAAAACATACCCTCCAGCGAAGCTGTGCGCGTTGCCACGCTCATTGGCGCGAACCTGAATTCGTTCTCGTTCGATTATTCCTTGCGTCAGAAGATCCAAGGACAGACCATTAATCTCTTTATCCTCGAACAACTTCCGATCATTCCCCCTGTGTGCTTTGAAGAAAAAATCGGCAAAATCAAAATCGCCGATTTCGTACGCGAAGAAGTGTTACGCCTTTCCTACACCGCCTGGGATTTAGCGCCCTTCGCGCGCGATATGCGTTATGTTGACGAAAAGGGTGAAGTCAAGCCACCATTTGCGTGGGACGAGTCAGACCGCCGCCATCGTAAGGCACGCCTGGACGCGCTCTTCATGCGGCTTTACGGCCTGAGCAAAGAGGACGCGGGATACATCCTCGACACCTTTCCCATCGTGCGCGAACAAGACGAGCGAGCGTTCGGCCACTACCGCACCAAGGCACTGGTGCTCGCGTATATGGACTTGATCGAGTCGGGAGATATAACGCGCTTAGTGGATGAATCGGAGATTCAGCGCGATGAATTGGCGACAGCCGGCACCACAGCCAGACCAACCAGAAGGAATCGGCGCACCCGTCTGTAGTTTTCAGCGCAAATGAACAGGCCCCCAAATCTCGCGATTGGGGGGCCGAGTAGCCGAGTGCTCTACTATCTCAACACTTTAATTTAACGGCCAGGTGCGCAGCCGCCATTTTGGTTACTACAATATAGCCCTTAGTCGTCGCCGCCGAATATTCCCAACATCTGCAGTAAAGCACTGAACAGGTTATAGATGCTGATAAAGATGCTGAGCGTTGCGCTGATATAGTTAGTTTCGCCGCCGTGAACCACTTGGTGGATGTGAAACAACATCAACAGCGAGGACAATGGGATGAAGATCGCAAGGATGGTCAAGTGCATAGCCGACGACTGGAAGAAAATGTTCGCGATCACCAAAACCATCACCACGATTACGCCCACGCCTAAGAATTTGCTCAGGCTGCTCAGGTCGCGCTTGGTCGTCGTTGCGATGGCCGACATGGCGAAGAACACCGCGGCAGTGCCGCCCGCGGCCAAGCCGATCAACTGCGCGCCGTTGCTCATGCCGAGCGTACGTTGGAGCAACGGGCCTAACATTAGGCCGAGGAGAAATGTGAATCCCAGCAGCAGCGCAACGCCTATACCGCTGTTGCGATTTTTCTCAATTGCCCAAATCATGCCGTAAAACACGGCAATGAATCCGATCATGACCATCATCGGGCTGGCACGCATGAAGCTGAAATTCATGTTGGTGCCGACGACCGCGCCGATCACCGCCGGAATCATTGCTACGGCAAGGAGCAAATAGGTGTTGCGCAGAACGCTATTCTGTCCCAGCGCGGACGTTGCGGAGCGAGAAACAGTTTGCACGTTTGGTTCCATCTTTAAGTCTCCAGTTACAAGTAGGTTACAGGGCTTAGAGTAACTAAATGCGGCGAAAGTTGCAAATTTCAAGATCTTTAAACAGGACCACAGCAACTGCCCCTGCCACGAACCGCGTCCCGCTTGCCTCTCAGCCGTGCTTGCCACGCGAGCCGCGCCACTATTGGCTCGCAGCCCGATGTTTGCTACGCCGGCTTCGCCATCGCCATATCGGCCATATATTTACCCAACTCGATTTTGGCAACCGCATTACGGTGCACTTCATCGGGGCCGTCGGCCAAACGCAGGGTACGAACGTGAGCAAAATAATAGGCGAGGGGGAAATCGTCGCTCACACCGCCGGCGCCGTGAGCTTGGATGGCCCAATCGATCACCTGCTGTGCGACATTCGGCACGTAGACTTTGATCATCGCAATTTCTGCTTTGGCGATTTTGTTGCCGACGGTGTCCATCATCTGAGCGGCTTTCAACACCAGTAGCCGCGCGGCGTCGATCATGATGCGCGCTTCAGCAATGCGCTCCCGCGTCACGCCTTGTTCGGCAACGGTGCGGCCGAACGCAACGCGCTTCAAGGTGCGCTTGCACATGAATTCCAGTGCTCGTTCCGCCACGCCGATAGAACGCATGCAGTGGTGGATGCGGCCTGGACCTAAGCGGCCTTGCGCGATTTCGAAGCCGCGCCCTTCGCCGAGCAGTATGTTGTCGTAGGGCACGCGCACGTTGTCGTAAATCACTTCCGCGTGGCCATGGGGCGCGTCGTCGTAGCCGAACACGGGCAAGGCGCGCTTGATGGTCACGCCGGG
>JBDSJK010000199.1:0-4688 GCA_039917535.1 Burkholderiales bacterium | reverse complement strand
TACACTCGGTTTCTTAAACTTGAGGATCGGTAAACCAGCTTATGGGTTGCGCCAACAGGCAGTAAGACGTGTTGTGTCTCCTCTCATAGTTTCGTTTTCTTGAGTGTTTTCTCATCCGTCCTAGCTGCAGAGCTGGGAGTTCCGCATGTCGGAAAATTTTACACTGCTGAAGAGTTTATAAGAGTGTAAAATTATTATAACATTAATAATCAATATCTTACAGGGTAAACTCTTTTCTGGCGCATATTTTGCTTGTTATTGTGTTGAGTTATGAAACATAACGTAACCAAAATTAATAATTAATTTAATTTTTATAGGGAACATCACATGAACAAGCTTATATCAAGGCTGGCGTTGTCGCTGGGAGTTGCTGCATTTGGCGCTTTCAGTACCTCCGCCTCAGCGACACTGATTGTACGTGAGGCCATTAACAATGCTGCGCTGTCCATTGACGGTTTTGGCGGGACTTCCGGCTTTTTGCAAACGGATATTCCAACCGGCTCGACAATTCTTAAAGCCTACCTTTACAGTTCGGATGTGAATGGTGGCGGTGTTGCCGGCGATGTGGACTTTCTGAGTGCATTCCTGCCATCAGCTTCGGGTGCGCTGTTGGTACCGGACGCAAGCCCGGCCCATCACCGGATTTATGACGTAACCAGTCTCATCAAGCCCGTGATTGAAGGGACTTGGGGGCTGCAAAATCATTCGATTTCAGAACGTGGTTTCACAGACGGCGAGGTGCTGGTGGTCGCTTATCGCAACGCGAGCACCGACGGCACAGCCATCATCATGGACGGTGAATTGTCCCAGGGCGGCGATACCACCAACCTGACGTTTGCTGCGCCGTACACGTCGGGCAATGTCTTCATGTCGTTGGCTTCGACCTTTAGTTTCAACGGCCCCCCCCAGAATACCGGGCAAGTGACGGTTGTCGATGTGACCACCAGTTCCACCGCCGCGCGTCGGTTAACAAGCTGCGCTGGCGGTAATGACGATGCCAACTTCGTTGCGGAGAACGGTGCACTCATCACTGTGGGCGGTGTTGGTGACAGCACGGCCAATCCGGCTCCAGACTGCACCGGTGGTGCCGGTGATGATGAGCTATACAACCTCGGCGCCGGTAACAGTGCGGATGCGACACCGTTCTTGCACGCAGGCGATACTTCACTGAGCTTGCGCACCAACAACCCGAGCTTTGACGATAACGTGTTTGGTTTGTTCCTCACCAGCACATTCCGGATTTCCGACGTTGACGGCACGCCCGTTTGCGGCGGTCCCGATGGTCCGCCCTGTCCGCCCCCCACAGCTACGCCATTGCCGGGCATTCTGCCGTTGTTCGGTTTGGGCTTAGCGGTGCTTGGTTTTGCTCGCCGCCGCAATGCTTAATTATTAGCGTTTGTAGATTCAGTAATAAACAAAAGCGGCCTTGGGGCCGCTTTTGTTTTTCCCACAGCCGTTTACACACGTCCCGCCGACATACGTGGGATGCCTGCTAAATCGGTAAAACCTTGAACGTCGCAATAGCCATTTTCCACCAGTAGAGTTTTACACGCGTCGCGCTGATCGTAACCCTGTTCCAACAACAGCCACCCGCCGGGAAGCAATCGGGGTGCGGCGTTCCGGGCGATATGCTCTAGGAAGTCCAATCCGCGAGGTCCTCCAGCCAGTGCCATTCTCGGTTCGAAACGAACGTCTCCTTCGCTAAGGTGCGTATCGTTGTCGGCGACATAGGGGGGATTGCTGACAATGACATTGAAGCGATCGGAGCCGATGGCGCTGAACCAATTACTCTTACGAAAATCAATGGCACTCGCGCGATCCCGCAACAGAGTGACGGCGTTTTCGTGCGCGATAGCCAATGCCTCTGCCGAGCGATCCACGGCGACAATGGTCGCTAGCGGGCGAAGTTTGGCGATGGCGACGGCAATAGCACCGCTACCCGTGCCAAGATCCAGCACTCGCGTGGGATAATGCTCGGAGAGCCGCGCCAGCGCTTGTTCTACAAGGAGTTCCGTTTCGGGGCGCGGAATCAGCACGGCGGGCGTGACTTTGAAAGTGAGCCCGTAAAATTCCCGCTGGCCGACGAGGTAGGCGACGGGTTCGCCCTGCTGCCGCCGCTTGACCAATTCTACAAACTGTCGCAGCCCATACTCGGGCAGCGCCCCCTGACCGTGAGCGATCAAATAGGCGCGATCTACCTTGAGCACATGTTGCAATAGAACACGCGCATCGACCGTATCGATGGCTTGCCTCGCCTCAAGCAACGCGTTGGCCAATGTTGTCACGGCAACTTCGGACAACTGAGTAAAAATGCTAAGCTGGCTCACTCAACGCCGCCAACTGCTCGGCTTGATGTTCCGCCATCAGTGAGTGGGTCAACTCGAACATGTCGCCATCCATGATGAAATCGATTTTGTACAGGGTGAGATTGATGCGATGGTCGGTGACGCGTCCCTGCGGAAAGTTATAAGTACGAATACGCTCGGAACGGTCGCCGGAACCGATCAGCGATTTGCGTTCCGCGGCGGTTTTGGCATGCTGCTCGCGCTCCTGTTTGGCTTTGATGCGCGCGGCAAGCACCGACAGCGCCTGCGCTTTATTTTTGTGCTGCGATCGGTCGTCCTGACATTCCACGACGATGCCGGTCGGTAAATGCGTCACGCGCACTGCGGAATCGGTCTTGTTAATATGCTGGCCGCCGGCGCCACTGGCGCGGTAGGTGTCGATGCGTAATTCGGCCGGGTTGATGACCACATCGGACACTTCATCGGCTTCGGGTAAGACCGCAACCGTACAGGCGGAAGTGTGAATGCGTCCTTGGGTTTCAGTATCCGGCACGCGCTGCACGCGATGGCCGCCCGATTCGAATTTGAGCTTTGAATAGGCGCCCTGGCCGATGATTTTGGCAATGATTTCTTTGTAGCCACCAACCTCGCCTAGGCTCTCGGAAATGATTTCCACTTGCCAACGATTCCGTTCTGCATAGCGCGCATACATGCGGAACAAATCTCCCGAGAACAACGCGCTTTCATCGCCGCCCGTGCCGGCACGGATTTCGAGAAAAATATTACGGTCATCGTTGGGATCTTTCGGCAGCAGCAATGTTTGCAGTTGCTTTTCAAAGGCGATCAATTTTTCCTTGCCCGCCTTGATCTCAGCTTCGGCATAGTCGCGCATCTCCGGGTCGCTCGCCATGTCTTGGGCGGCGGCGATGTCCGCTTCCGTCGCACGAAAATCTTGGAACAGTTCAACCACAGGCGAGATCTCCGCATGCTCCTTGGTGAGCTTGCGATAGTTGTCGAGGTTCGCGGTGACGTGTTGATCTGACAGCAGCTTGTCTAGCTCCGTGAGCCGCTCGGTCAGCGACACTAATTTTTGATGGATAGATGTTTTCACTCTTGTTCGGAATGGGGGAATAATCGATTCAACAGACGAATCAGTTCAGATCGATCATCGCCGCTCACCTCTTGCAAAGCGCGAGTCGGGTGATGCAAAAATTTGTTCGCCAACCCGCGGCTGAACGCTTCCAACACTTGCCGCGGGTCATCTCCCTTTGCCAGAAGGCGTTGGGCGCGCTCCAGTTCCGAGAGGCGATATTCTTCCGCGCGCTCGCGGATTTGCCGAATCGTTGGCACCGACGCGCGTGAATCCAACCATACTGAAAATTCCGTGACGCGGCTGTCGATGATAGATTCAGCCGCGTCCACGGCGGATTCGCGTTTGTCGAGTCCCTCGCGGACGATGGTGCCCAGATCATCCACTGTGTACAAAAACACATCGCGTAGTTCGGCAACTTCAGGCTCAATGTCCCGCGGTACGGCGAGATCAACCATGAACACCGGCCGATGTTTGCGCTGTTTAATTGCGCGTTCCATTAAGCCTTTGCCAAGGATCGGCAAGGGGCTCGCCGTGGAAGTTACAATGATGTCGTGGGCAGCAATTTTGTCCGGTAATTCGCTCAAACTAATGGCGGTGCCGCCAAAACGATGCGCCAAGTGGGCCGCCCGCTCGATGGTGCGATTGGCGACGGTGATGTGTTTCGGTGTTTGTGCGGCGAAATGGGTTGCGACCAACTCGATCATCTCGCCCGCGCCGACAAGCAGCACATTCTGATCTTTCACACTGCCGAAAATACGGTTGGCCAGCTTCAACGCGGCGGCGGCCATGGATACCGAACTGGCGCCGATCTCCGTCGTGCTGCGCACTTCTTTCGCGACGGAAAATGTGGTTTGAAACAACTTGTCGAGCAGCATGCCAAGGGTGCCGGTTTCCCGCGCGGCGCGCACCGCGTCTTTCACCTGGCCCAAAATCTGCGGCTCGCCGATCACCATGGAATCCAGCCCCGCCGCGACGCGAAAAGCGTGCTTCACCGCACGTTGATCCGCATGGCGATACAGATACGGCTCGACGTGATGAGTTTCAAGCTCGTGATAGTGCGTCAGCCAGCGCATAACAGGTTCAGGCTGGTGGGCGTGACAATAAATTTCCGTGCGGTTGCAGGTGGACAAAATCGCGCCCTCGGATACGCCGGGCAGCGTAACCAACTCGCGCAGTGCGAGCGCGAGCGATTCCGGCGGAAAGGCAATCTTCTCGCGAATCGCGACCGGTGCGCTTTGGTGGTTAATGCCCAGAGTGTAAAGGTGCTGCGCAGCCGCCATGGTGATGGAACGAAAAGCCTGATTTTGTCA
>JBDSJK010000198.1:0-10553 GCA_039917535.1 Burkholderiales bacterium | reverse complement strand
GGCCTTTTTCAACCTTGACGTTAAACCACGATTCGATGCTTTGCGAAAGGAACTGCACCGACAGCAGGTAAATCAAAATGCCGGGGATCAATGCCATCAGCGCCAGAATCAGCAGCAGCCGTTGCGTCAGCCGCGAGCCGAATATGTGACCTTTGATTTTTTTCTGCAGCAGCCAAAATTGATAGGCAATGATCACAATCAATCCCACTGCCAGCGCGCCGCCGAGCGCAAGCAGCCATGTGTAATGCTGGGCGAACAACGATGTGTTGGCGCTGGCTTGTGACAACAAGTACACCAGGCCTATACCGATGGCTGTACAAAGGGCGACTAGGCGGCGTAGGCCCCGCGAAGTGCCTTGCTCAGAGGGCGACATCGAAGACGTAGTCGTCGGCGACCAAGTTCCAGTCGTCCGAAGTCACCGCTTTTACCTGGAAAGGTTTGGGCAATTGCGAGACGTCTAACCACATGGATACGGACGCGCGATAAAATTGATTTTTGCTCAGTTCGTTTGCGTTCATCATGGGCAAATTATGCACTCGGCTCAATGCGTCTTGCGCATCGCTCAACGAAGCAAAATTCTGATAGGTTGCATCGCTGCTTAAACGATACTGCCGCGTCAGCGAATTAAATGACAACTTGCGCGTAAGTTTCGCAGCGGCGATTTTAGCGTCCAGCCACCACCAACGTGGCCGCCAGATATGCGCCTCGACGACGAAATACAACACAATGCCGCGGCTCAGTGCGTCTTCGAGCGCGCCGCTAAGCTTCAGATCAAAATCGGCATTGATAACATAGTGTCCGTCTTGTGCGTCAAACGTGGCGCGAGTGACCGAAAGCCCAGCACCCCACGACGGCGCGGCGATCAACAGCCATCCGGCACCTAGCGCAGCGAGCACGCTGCGTAAGCGAGAAAAAATCGTCGCGCTAGTTTTTCTGCAGCAAGGCGTAATAGAAGCCATCGCCCAGTGCACTGGGGAGAATTTGGCCGTTTTGATGATCGGGGAGTAAGAGAGGTAGTGGCGCCGCATCGGAATGACGTTGACAAAAATCGGCGATCTGATCCTGATTTTCTTCTCGAAAAACAGAGCAGGTCACGTAAAGTAATTTACCACCTCTGCTTAGGGTTCGCCACAAAACCGCCAATAATCGGGCCTGCTGTTGCGCGAATGTTGCAATATCCGCCTCACGACGCAGCCATTTGATGTCCGGATGGCGCCTAATCACACCAGAAGCCGTGCATGGAACGTCGCACAGCACGCGGTCAAAACCTCTTTTATGCCACCAGCTTTCCAATTTACCCGCATCGGCGGCGACTAACGACGCGCTCAAATCTAAGCGCGCGAGATTCTTCGCAACGCTCTCCAGCCGTTCCCCGTCGACGTCAATCGCGGTAACGTCAGTTGCGCCCAACTCAAGTAGATGTGCAGTCTTGCCGCCCGGCGCAGCGCACGCGTCCAACACACGTAAGTCCGGATTCACATCCAGCAGGCGCGCCGCCTGCTGGGCGGAATAATCCTGCACCGACACCAAACCATCGCGAAAACCAGGCAGCGAATCGGTAGACATCGCGCGGGTCAACGTGATGGCCTGATGATCCATGGCGTTCGCCGCGATGCCCGCTGTTGTCAACAAATTAAGATAAGCTGCGACGCTGGTCTTGCGTTGATTCACGCGCAGGGTCATCGGCGGATGCGCATTGCCCGCCGTCAATATCGTTTGCCAAGAATCAGGATATTGCGTTTTGATTTTTTCGATCCACCACACGGGATACGAATAGCGTGCTTCAGGCTGGCTTGCTAGCTTGAGTTCAAGTGCATCGCGTTGGCGCAAATAAGTGCGCAACACGCCATTCACAAAACCTTTAAGTTGTGGTTTGCCAATTGCTTGTATGGTTTGTACCGCGTGATCCACCACCGCATGGTCTGCGGCGCGGGTGTGCTTGAGTTGATACAGCGCAACGATAAGCAGCGAAGAAACCGCTGCGTCGGTGATGGGCTTGGCGACCAATTGCTGCAGAATCGCCTTGAATTCCCCGTAGCCACGCACCGCACCAAAGGCAATGTCTTGTATAGCGCCGCGCTCGGCGGGCGTGAGTTTAGCGCCGTGCTTCGACCAAGTTTTGCGCAGCACTTGGTCAAGGTTGCGGCCGGCCAGCACCGCCGTCAGGGCGTCGCCGGCCAGCCGCTGGATGACGATCAAGCGCGCGCCATGGCCTCGAGCCGCGCGATGCGCTCGCCGGTGTCGGGATGGGTGCTGAATAATCCCGCCAGGCTGCCACCGGACAGGGGATTCATGATCATCATTTGCCCCGTCTCCGGATGAGCGTCCGCAGTCGGCAGGGGTATGCCTTGGGCATAGCGATGGATTTTGTCGAGCGCAGCAGCCAACGCTTGTGGATCACCGGAAATTTCTGCGCCGCCACGATCCGCTTCGAACTCCCGCGCGCGGGAAATCGCGAACTGAATCAACATCGCTGCGATCGGCGCGAGGATCATGACTAAGATTCCAGAAAAGCCGCCACCGCGGCCGTCGTCGGAGCGATGACCGCCAAAGAACATGCCGAATTGCGCGATAGAAGAAATCGCACCCGCAACCGTCGCGGAAATCGTGGAAGTCAAAATATCGCGATGCTTCACGTGGGCCAATTCGTGCGCCATCACGCCACGCAATTCGCGCTCGGACAAAATACGCAATATGCCCGTCGTCGCCGCGACGGCGGCATGCTCAGGATTCCGCCCCGTGGCGAACGCATTCGGCTGATCTTCGTTGATCATATAAACACGCGGCATCGGCAACTGCGCTTTCTCGGAGAGCTCTTTGACAATAGCGTAAAACTTGCCGCCGCTCGCCACGTCAACTTCCTGCGCGTTGTACATGCGCAGCACCACCTTGTCGGAAAACCAGTAGGCGTAGAAATTCACACCCACGGCGACCAATAGGGCGATGATCGTGCCGTTTGACCCACCCATCGCGGCACCCACCACACCAAACAGCGCGACAATACCCGCCATTAATATGCTGGTCTTGAGCCAATTGCCTAACATTTCATTCCTTTCTCAGGGAAACGAACAACAATCTGTTCGCCTCATAAATGGGGCCAACCGGATGAATTTCAATGGCGTAGTTTTTCCGCCAAAGTGAATTTTACTCCATTGAATTACGTGCTGGATTGGGCAGGATGTCTCCCACGACCTAGGCCAGGGGGCAGTATGGGTGCGGCGTTTCAGGCATGCCCTGCCACGAGGCAAACAGGGTGCTGCTCCCAGCAGGGGAGTGGTTGCAACGTCATCTTTCCACGCTAATTGTCGAGCCCCAAGCTGCGCCGAAACTCGCGATAGTTGGTCGGACGTTCCCGCGCGGCGATGTAATCTTTTGGAAACCAGATGATGTTGATTTTCACCCGCCGGGTCGCATCCGTGGCCATCTGTGCCACGGTCTTGTCGCTGAAGCGGCCTCGCATGTCATAAACCTGATCCAACACAATGGCGAACCGCGTACCGTCGCCGAGCAAGGTGTTGTCGGTGAGCGGAAAATCGAACCACGACAATTCGAAGTCATGATCGGCCAGCGGCGTTTCCTTACCATCCTTGACGGAATAAATGCTCACCGACACATGAAACGATTCGCTAGTCCAGTTCTGCTGATCCACTTGCAGATAAAGCTTATGATGTCCCGACGGGCTCATGACCTCCACGGGTTGCGCAAACTGCTCGACCATGGCGCCGTCGGCCTGGATGTGTTTTAGCAGCGCCGGATCGTCGACCAGGGTGCCGAGGTCGAGTTTTTGGATGCGGGCATTGTCATCGGAACGAGCGTCCGTCGAAGAGCGGGTAAGCATCGCCGTTTGACGCGAAATGACGGTCCGCGCAACGGATCGGAACGATTGCCGCGCGAGCCGAGCCCGTTGCGCTTTATTTTCATCCACATCCAAGCTCTCTTGTGCCAGCCGGGCATCGACGTGGTTGAGTAAAGGCTTCATGCCGATGTGTTCGTGGAAATTGAGCGACAGCAACTCGGCCAATAACTGCTCTCGCTCGAGCGGCACTTCGACGCCGGATTTGGAACCGGAAATGGGATCGACCAGTTTTGAGAACATCTCCGAGCGCAACTGGCTATCCGCCTTCTCGCGCTCACTCAGCAACGTTGAGGCGGTCAATGAAGTCTTGTATTGATCGGCGAGCACGGTCACGGCGATCGTTGCAATGACGGGCAGTAGCTTCACCACCCAGTCCAGAATTTCACGAACCCAGGATTTGATATCCGCAGCGGCCGAGGAATGCAGCGCAGCCGATTCACTCGATCTGCTGGCCGGATCAGTGACGGCTTTCAAGGAAATTGCATGTAGGTCGGACATGGCACACCTCACTTACTTCGCAAAAAGTCTCAACAGGGTGTTGAAAAACGTGGCGAGCGCAGGCTAGACAAGGCGCGAAAGACAGAAAAAGCGGAACGTACACGCAAGTACGTGAGCACTTTTCTGTCTTTCGCAACGCAAGATAGGCAAGCGCAATAGTTTTGCAACACCCTGTTAACGTTTCCAAGTGCCGTCGGCGGTGCATATAAACGGGCCAACCCGCTCGCCGGTCTTGTAGGTATGGCCATCTTTCACGCAATCGGCCAAGGCGGATAAGCTACAGGCCAACCACATGCACAAAATCGATATTGATAAGCTTTTCATCGCAGCGCTCCTATCCAGTCAAGGTCAGACCACCCGGCAATCGGGGAATCTTCCATCGAACTATGAAGGCATCATGGCGCGCTTAGAGACCGAACGCAATCGGTCAAAAGGCTTAAGCCTTTTGATATAGGTGCTTGCAGAATTTTTCGAGAATCGCGCCAAGAAGCAAGCTGGATGCGGCTCCCCGGCCTGGGCCTGCCAGGGACCAAGCGGGATGGCTTTTCTGGCGCGGTTAAAAAAATCGCCCTTCGCATGTCGCTTTTCATCAAACGCACGAATACGTCGTTTGTCAGCGGTGTTAGCGCTGTACCCGCGCTACCATATCGTCCAAACAAATCGATCAGGAAAAATGAAATCGCCCCTCGTTCCGGCCTTCACCTCAATCATCCTATTCACGGCGATGGCAGCGGTCGTCTCGATTAGCGTCGCGGGTGCGGATGGTGCTGAAGCTGACGTTTCCGCCGAGCAGCCTCTCGCCTACGACGAGCAGGCACCGTTGACACTCGATGAGAAAGTGAGCGCAGGCCGGCGCAAATTCAACGAATCGTGGTCGCTGCGCAATGAGCTCGACGGCGTGTGGGGTTTGGGGCCGACTTTCAACGCATCGAGTTGTTCCGCTTAGCACCGGCATTGTCCGGCCTGGAATTGCTGGAGGCCGTCCCCGAATCCGCCATCGTTGAGGCTGGCCAACCAATAAGGGCTGCGCGGCGTTAGCGGTCCAATGATGCGCGTTAGCAAGAGTACCGTGGACCGAGCATCGCGGAATCCAGGCTTCTTGGCTACGGCACAACGATTCTCAATGACCGAGTTGATCACCGGCCGCAAGCGTCGCGCCGCGCAAAAAATCCCGCGCCGCGAGCCGTTTGCCGCCGCCGCGTTGCAGCTCCAAAATTTCCAGTGCGCCCGACCCACACGCGACAATCAATTGGTCGTTAGCCGTCTGGATCACGCCGGGCGTCGCAGTCGCGCTGGCGATCGGCGTCGCGCGCCAAATGCGCAGCATCTCGCCGCGCCAACTGGTTTGCATAACGGGAAACGGCTGTAGCGCGCGGATACGTCGCTCGATTTGGTTGGCGGGCAATGTCCAATCGATCGCCGCTTCTTGCTTGAGAATTTTCTCGGCGTAGGTGACGCCTTCCATGGGCTGGGGAATAGCGCTCGGCTTGCCTGTCTCGATCCGCGCAAGGGCTGCGACGATGAGTTCCGCGCCTTGTCGTGCGAGCTTGTCGTGCAGCGTCGCGGCGGTATCGTCCGGTGTGATCGGCAGCTTGACTTGCATCAGCATGGGGCCCGTATCCAGCCCCGCCTCCATTTGCATGATGGTGATGCCGGTTTCCGTATCGCCGGCCAATATCGCCCGCTGAATCGGCGCGGCGCCGCGCCAGCGCGGCAACAGCGATGCGTGAATATTGATACAACCCAGCCGGGGCAGGTCGAGCACGGCCTGGGGCAAAATCAAACCATAGGCCGCGACGATCATCGCGTCTGCCTTCACTTCGGCCAATTTTTTTTGCGCGTCGGGCGACTTGAGAGACACCGGTTGAAATACTTCAATGCCTTGCTCTAAAGCCAGGCGCTTCACAGCACTTGCTACAAGCTGCATGCCCCGCCCAGCTGGCCTATCAGGTTGGGTGAGTGCCAACACAGCTTCATGTTTCGCCGCGATTAATGCGGTAAGGGCAGGGGCGGCAAATTCCGGTGTGCCGGCGAAAATTAGGCGCATAAGTTCAATTTAGTGGATTTTAGAAACAGCAGGCCGGAGAGCCAATACCAGAGCAGCACTCCGGGCATGCATCGCCTCGATCCGGTATCCATGCGGCCCTTGGCATGGCGCGTAATCGCGCCTAAGCGGCAGAGCGCTGCGTCTTGAGCATTTTGGTGCGAATGCGGTTGCGCTTCAGCGCGGAAAGATACTCGACAAACACTTTGCCCTTGAGATGATCCATCTCGTGCTGGATGCACACCGCCAGCAACTCATCGGCGTCTAGGGTGAACGGGCTGCCGTCACGATCCAGCGCCTTGACAGTGATGAACGCGGGGCGCTCAACTTGATCGTAAATACCCGGCAGGGATAGGCAACCTTCTTCCCGTTCGACCATGCCGTCTGCCTTGGTAAGTTTTGGATTAATAAAGACTTTTAGATCATTACGCTGTTCGCTTACGTCGATAACAATGATTTGACGATGCACGTCCACCTGCGTTGCCGCCAGACCTATGCCCGGCGCTGCGTACATGGTTTCGGCCATGTCATCAATGAGCTTTCTGATCTGATCGTCCACTTGGCCCACCGGTTTCGCGATGGTGTGTAAGCGTGAATCAGGATACTTAATAATGTTAAGAGTTGCCATAAAAGCTTGCAAATTTAGTAAATTATATGCACAATCTAGCAAATCACTTTAGAGATTTTTCATTAGAACATACCCTTATCTAATGGGACCCGCCATGTACCGTATTATATCCATAGTCTTTATCGTCTGTTGCTACGCGTTGTCTGTCCAAGCGGATGAATTGCAGCTCAAGGAAAATGCGCCCGGTCGTTACACCGTCGTTAAAGGCGATACGCTGTGGGATATTGCTGGGCAGTTCCTGAAAAGTCCGTGGCGCTGGCCGGAAATTTGGAACCTGAACAAAAGCGAAATTAAAGATCCCCACTGGATTTATCCCGGTGATGTGCTCGCGTTAGACAACAGCGGTGATAGCCCGCGGCTGCGCTTGCTTCGCGATGGTATAGACATCACGGACAGCGGCGAACGCGGCTCGGTAAAATATGGCCCTCGCGTCCGCGCAAGTGGTTTGGACAGCGATGCCATCACCAGCATCCGTGCCTCTGACATCGAGCCATTTTTGACTAAACCGTTTTTTGTCGAACAAGAGTCCTTGAGCAGCGCGCCCGTGGTGGTGGCTTCCGAAGACAATCGCGTGATCGTAGGCGCCGGTAACATTATTTATATCGAAGGTCTCGGCACGCAAGAGCAACGCGAGTGGCAACTCTATCGTCCAGGAAAAACGTTGCGCGATCCCGAGAATGACCGCGTCGTGTTGGGTTACGAAGCGACCTACGTGGGCGATGCCCACATCAAACGTTTCGGCGATCCCGCCACCGCGAACGTGGTGCGCTCAAAATTTGAAGTCAATCGCGGCGATCGCTTGGTCAACGCCAACCAAGAGATTTTCATTTCCTACATTCCCCACGCGCCGGATAAGATGATCAAAGGCCGCATCGTATCGGCTTACAACGCGGTGAACGAGGTCGCGCAAAATTCCATTATCACCATCAATCGCGGTACTCGCGACGGCATGGAAATCGGCCATGTGCTGGCCGCCTATCGAAACGGCGAAACGGTCAATTCGGAATTGCGACCCGGCAAAAAAATCAAACTTCCCGACCAACGCATTGGCTTGGTGTTTATATTCCGCGTGTTTTCGAAAGTTTCCTACGCGCTGGTCATGCAAAGCAATCGACAGTTCAGCCTGGGCGACGTGCTGCAGACCCCATAAGCCGCATTCACTCGGCGGCGATCCACCATGCCGGTTTCGGTCGACGCCCGTGGTTGGATCGCGCTGAGCCTCATTCCTGGGCTGGGTGATCAGAGTCTGCGCAAACTCTTAGGGCAGTTCGGGCCACCAGAGCAGATCATCGACGCGAGCGAAAGTACCCTCGCCGCCATCATCGGCAGCAAGATCGCTCGCGCAATTAAGTCCCACGAAGCCAGCGAGGCCATCGACGACACACTGGCTTGGCTCGAACAAGCGAACCACAGCATCACGACTCTCGGCGATCCGGCTTATCCCAAACTACTCTTAGAAACCGCCGATCCACCGCCGCTGTTGTACATCAAGGGCAACGCGAGCTTACTCAATGCGCCCGCCGTTGCCATCGTCGGTAGCCGCAACCCCACGCCCCAGGGCATCGCCAACGCAGAGAATTTTTCTAAAAGTTTAAGTGAAAACGGCCTGTGCATCATCAGCGGCATGGCGTTGGGCATCGACACTGCCGCCCACCAAGGCGCATTGCCGCAAGTAGGCCGCAGCATCGCCGTGGTCGGCACGGGCTTAGATCGCATCTACCCGGCGCGCAACAAAGCACTCGCCCATCAACTCGCACAACACGGCGCCATCGTCTCGGAATTCCCGCTTGGCACGCCGGCTATCGCCAGCAATTTCCCGCGCCGCAACCGCATTATCAGCGGCTTGAGCTTGGGATGCTTAGTGGTGGAAGCCGCCATTTCCAGCGGCTCGCTGATCACCGCGCGACTCGCTTCCGAACAAGGCCGCGACGTGTTCGCTATACCGGGCTCCATTCATTCCGCGCAGTCCAAAGGCTGCCACCAACTCATCAAACAAGGCGCGAAATTGGTCGAGCGGGCAGACGACATCCTCGAAGAAATCAACTGGAACAGTCGCACCCACGTAACGAGTGACGCGTCGTCGGGCGTTGAAATCGACGATCCGGTTTTGCGTCACCTCGGTTTCGATCCCGAATCCATCGACACCCTCATGCAACGCAGCGGCCTCAACACCGACGCCATCAGCGCCCGGTTGCTAGAGCTGGAATTGCGCGGGCTGGTACAAATTCTGCCGGGTGGACGCTATCAACGCTTGGTGAAAAATTAGGCAGGCTGAAGAGTCAATAACGATCAGGCTCTCCAGACATCATGCTCTGTGATCGGCTCTGGATATGGGTCACAGCAACACTGCCTTGGAAAGACTGATTATACCTGTCACTATTATCAATTCACATACGGGCACAAACGCCCGCATAAGTGACGCTAGAGCGTTCCAATCCCAACGCTGAGGAATCGAATTGAAGACGAACTACGTTTTGATCGACTACGAAAACGTTCAGGTGAAATCGCTCGCTCTACTGACAGGCGAGCAATTTCGAGTGCGAGTTTTTCTAGGCCCAAACAACACAAAACTCCCGATTGAACTTGTTCTCGCAATGCAGGAGCTTGGAGATCGAGCGGAGTACATTATCTTGGAAACCCCCGGCGCCAATGCACTTGATTTTCACATCGCATATTACCTAGGAGTTCTCGCGACGGCCGATCCCATGGGGTTCTTCCACATCATCTCGAAAGATACTGGCTTCGACCCGCTGATCAAGCACTTGAAGGCGAAGAAAGTGCTTTCCACACGATCGGTATTAATTGAGGAAATGCCCTGTTTTGCCGCAGCAGAAACGAATGGGTATAGCTCCAACGGAGGAGTGATTGAAATCAAGCAAAAGAGCGTTCCGGCACGAGCTTCAGTGGACGATTTGATAAAGGTCGCCATAGATGACCTAATCAAACGAAAGGCGTCGAAACCACGTACTCCGAAAACCCTTTTGAACACCATTCATGCGAAGTGCGGCAAAGGCGTATCTGTAACCGACATTGAGGCAGTGTTCGTGGGGTTGGTGACGCGTGGCTACGTCAAAGTGAACGGAGCGAAAGTCACATATGCGCTTCCCGTTGTGTAACTCTAACTCTAGTAGTTTTAGGCAGGTCACACTCGTTATCAGGCTAACACGTGGGCACAAAAACGCGTCCACCCTACTACGCTAGATTGGCTCTGGATATGCGTCACGCAAACATTTTACTAATGCCATATTCTCTTTCTCGAAAAGATGGAGAATCGCTTCCAAATAGCGCAAAAACGGGGTAAATTGCACCAATAGTATGATTTTCATACTTTTTGGAAGCTATCTAGGGGAACCACTCGTAAGACCATCACTCTTTCACAACAGCAGGATGCTTGGGTCAAGGCGCGGATCGACAGCGGCGATTACACCAACGACAGCGAATATTTCCGCGATCTGATCCGCCGCGACCAAGAACTAAACGCCAAGTTTCGAGCGCTGAAGCGAGCCATTCAGAAAGGACTCGACAGC
>JBDSJK010000197.1:0-4245 GCA_039917535.1 Burkholderiales bacterium | reverse complement strand
TAATGCCATATGACAAACGAACTGCCAAGCTATCGAACCCGAGGCCTCATGACTTGCCCGGCTGGATTTTGCGGCGGCTATGTATAAGGCTACGAGCACGCGAAAGCCCTGCCGTCAAATCATGCGTCGCGTGCGTGAGGACGGCATACTCATGTGCGGACCTACTAGGTAGTAAACCACGCAACTCGACGCCCTTTTCCGTCACGTGCGTTAACCGCGTCCTGAAGTCGTAGACCGGCCAAGAGCCACCAATGAGAGGTTTAATACGACATCACGAAGTAATCGCTGGCCTGAGAGTTATTCAACATATTTCTTTGCATTTAAGCGTCGCATATCGAAAATGATTAAACGACCCAACGCTTATTGTTGAGTCGGCATCACTGAAAATGACGGGCACTTCATCGCTGTCTTTATAGATAGAAAATAAGTCGGCCGCCGTCATATCCGGTTGGTGCTTTGACAACAGGAAATCGTCGACTAGTATTTGTGCTGACTTAATCGCTGCTTCCAATGTCTGGAAATTACCAACGTGACGCACGGCGCGTGAACCGCTTCGATCTTTGGTTAACCGCCCGACAAAATAATCCATTCTTGCACTCCTAAACCGCCAGTCTTCCTGCCCGTCAGACATCAAATAGTCCAAAGCGTTCTCGCGTGCCACTTTTAAAGGTTAGACGCGGGGGTGCGTACGTCAGATTTGGCCCTGCTATTATTCGAGCGAAATTAATGCGCGATTTCTTGACCACGCCTGCACCAGACTCGAGCCCCTCGTCTATCAACTCGCCCTCCATACCTGCACACGGTGACGACCGCACGATCTGCGATCGGTGTGCTCGCTTAAGCGCAGAATTGGTGCTTCCGACACCGGAGGACGTATGCATCACTTGCTAAATAGAGCATTGGTGGTAGCCATTTGCGCGATTGTGATCGAGTCCGATGCCGCAGAGTAGATTTTCTATAAGTCCGTGCTGCCAAATGGGAGAGTGGTCTACGGTGATGCACCTGCGGAAAGTGCAAACCGCTCCCAGAAGGTAACCGTGCAAGTGGATGTGCCCTCGCCCGACGCCAATGCCACGCGGCGTGCCTTGGAGATGAGCCGCGCGCAGTGATTACGGAATGCCGCCGCGCGAGACGCCTGGCTTAACCGGCTTGAAGGCGAAATTTCAGCCGCCTACGCTGCACACAAGGCCGCAGAGCAAGAGCGCGAAGCCGGTCGGGAGATCCAAGAAGGGGATCGGCAAGGACGCAGGCTGCTCCCCCAGTACGCGGAACGCCAGCGTGCGCTTGTGAACGCAGCAAAACAAACCCAACAAGCACTGGACAAGCTCCTTTCCGAACGCGTGGCCCTGCGTTGACCGCCCAGCCGGGATTTTGAACGACGACTGGCACTTACATTCAGTCCGATAACCCCGCCCGCCTACGTGGATCCGGGGGCAAAGGGCGCGCCATTCGGCTGAGAGACTTCAAGGACGCGATGCCCGGATGATGGGCTGAGGAGAATGACAGCCTCGCGGGCCCTAGCCTCTTGCAAAAGCGCTTTGAATGCTTGACTAGCGCAACTCACGGTCGGCAAGGCCGTGGCATTGGTCCCTTGCATCGCGCCGGGAAGCCGTCGGTGTAATGCACGCGCGATCAACGTGGCGTATTGGATTCCAAGATATGCAGCGCATTGCTTGGCGGCCCAGATCACAAATTCAAACGGAACTGTCGATGCGTGCGTAATCTCAGACTCATTTCCCTAGAGTCCTGAACAACGCTTGGCGCGGTGTATCAGCCCGCACTTGCGAATTTGCAAGCCCCGGCTGGACGCCGTAGTTGTAACCGTTGTGGTAGAACTGGTTGTAGTGCGCGAAGTTGCCATTAATAAACGTATCCCAGTAATACCGCATCACGACCTTGCCAGGCTCGCCATCCATGAAGCCACGGCAGAAGTTGTCAAACTCCTTGCCCGCATCGTAGAGTGGGTTACCTTTCTGCGGCCTCGCTTCTTCCCATAACCAGCCACCGCCTTCGTAGCAGGTGAGCCGCAGGTTCGGTGCGTATTTGGCGAGCATGTCTTTGTTCCACTTCAGGGGCTCGTGCATCGAATCGATCTGTTTCTTGCAGCGGTCAATCCAGAAGGCGTCGTCGCCCCACAACCGGTTCTGCAAGATGGTGGCAAGCGTCAGAGTATCGCCATTTAGGCGACCAGACCAATACGGGGCCACCGCGTAGTAGTCTGCGAGTTTTCCGGCCGTCTTGCGGGTCACGGGGTCAACATAAGCGAGCATGCCGCCCATGCCGTTGTTCCCCGCCCCCGCCATAAACTGTCCCGCCAGCACACGCTTGTGACGCGTGCGCGGGATGACACGCTCCATCGCATGCCACATCGCCAGCGACCGCGAGGCTGTAGCACAGCCCATCGCGTCAACGGGGTTGCTGCTCGGCTTGCCGTCGCGGTCTACGATCTTGATGCCCGGAGAAACTTTGTCGATGAGATAATTCGACCCGGCGACCCACGGCCATGCGCGGTTCCAATTCTCATCTCCCAGTTCGGACAGCAGTTCGCCTGTCCAGTGGCCAGCGCCTTTCAGGAATTCATTCGCCCAATAAGCAAACGTCGCGTCACTTGACCGCGCGCTCATCGTGTTGAAGATGCTGACGTTCGCTTCTTTCGCTAAATAACCGATTTCCTCTGGCGGGAAAAAATATTCGTTGCTGTCGGATGTGAAGTAAGTGTAGCACCCGCTGTCGTAGTAATTCGCTGGCTCGACAGTCTCTACTACTACTTTGCCGTAGGCATCCACACCGCCCTGAGGGCACAGGTTCCAGTCCATCGTGCGGACTATAGAGGCACCACAGAATGCGTTTATAAAGTTGCGTTGGTAGCGCTTGCCCGCAAGATAGTCGGCTTCGTCGGCGGCGTGAAACAATGCGGGCTTGTTTAAGTCCTGCGGCTGGCCGGTGCTGTTGACGACTTGCAGATTCATCGCGGGGTTTGCGTAATACGCGCCGATGGTCGGCGGGATCTCGAATTCGAAGCGGTTGGGGTAGACGGTGCGGCCGGCGTCCACGCGATCACCGAATACACCTACTGAGAGCGGGCCGTCCCACACCAGCACATGCTTGCCCGCGCGCTGCTCAGTGAAGTCGAATTCCCCACCGACGTCCTGCACGTTGATGAGATTATGCAGCACTTCTCCCGCCGGCAATCCTTTTATCTGCCGTGTACGCAGATCGGTGTAGCGATCCTCCGTAACACCATACTGGTGCCACCAGCGAGAGGCGCGTTTCAGCCGGTTGATGAAGGGGTCACAGTTGCCCCAGAATCCAAGAGGCGCAAGGTTCACGCAGGTTGTGGTTATTGACTGCGGTTTGATCTTCGATTGTGCCAGCGTTTTTCGAGGCCAGAAATCAAGTGCGAGGCCGGCGCCGGCGGCAACCGCCAACCCGATGAATGTCCGTTTCTTCATATTTTCCCCTTTGCAGTGCGTAGGATGTCGTCGATATTCATAGTCCCAGCGGAATCCCTATAAAACTGCAGCGAACTCGCGCCGGAAGTTACGTGCGCCGCAGTCAATACCCGGTCTTGCGCGACGATGACGTCCGACGCCCCGAAGTCACCGCTGCCAGACGTGCCGTAAACCTGACGCTGTTTTACGGCGTAGAGTTCGCGAGGTCTATGTAATCGACATCCAAAGTGCCATTGCCAATCACGATCGCGCCCGCTTGATGGGCGAAGGCAATTCCACTCAAATGCGGCAAGTGCCGCCAATTTTCTCGCGATCATTGTTTGCTTCCCTCTTATGGTTCGAACGCAAAATGTTATTCAACGCCCGCCTATATGTAAACAATTATTGAATGTATCTTTCGAGTGTCGGGGTATGACGACACTCACTGGTAGCGATGATTCGCAGGGACGGCCGAGCGCGCCGACTTGCTCGCGAGTGCGCATGCACGTTGTCGCAATTGACCAAACGCCGCGTTCAAGATCAATGCGTGACCAGGCGCCCGCTACAACTTCGCCCGGCTGGCACGCAGTCAGGAGAATTTCGAGCATGGCGTCGCGTACCGTGCGGCTGTACGGGCTAATGGGTACCCAGCGCAGAAATGCAGCAAGTTCGGCATCGTTTAAATACCGCTTACGTCGATTCTGCGGGGCCCCTTAATGCCGAGTGTCGGGAATTCAAAGTCATCAGATATACGGCCCTGCTCAGCGGCATGCGCATAAGCGCACCTCGTGCGCGAAAGCAGGTAAGTCGCACT
>JBDSJK010000196.1:0-4039 GCA_039917535.1 Burkholderiales bacterium | reverse complement strand
TTGAAGAGTTCAATGACGGCGTCGTGTTCAATCAGGCGTTCGCGGTTCTTGGTGAACACGGTGGGCACCCAGACGGCATCGTCCATGGCCAAGCCTATGAACCAGCGGAACAGCAGGTTGTATTGGGTTTGCTCCATGAGTTGGCGCTCCGAGCGGATGCTGTAGAAGATTTACAGCAACATGGCACGCAACAACTTCTCCGGTGCGATGCTGGGGCGCCCGCCTTTGATATCGGCCTCGTACATGCCAGACAGCAAGGCATCCATCTTGACCAGAGCCGCATTGACCATGACACTGATGGGGCGCAGCGGGTGATTCGTCGGTACAAAATCATCCAGGTGACGCATGGTGAACAAGCTCTCGGTAAAGGTGTCGGCTCCGCGCATTTTGTCTCGATGAAGTTGCTTCAGTATTAACGTTTCCAGGTCAATGACCGTGGACATAATCAGAGGTATTTCAGCAGCCTGCTAGGTCTGCCGCCGGTGCGAGGTCCGCAGACCTTCACTTGCTAGCCATGGGGTACGCACATAAATCGAATAGTCCGCATCGGCTCACTGACTGTAGTGCTTTTTCTCCATTGACGCAGCTTACCCAGCGCAACTAGGCCAATGCGTACAACCCATCACCCGTTTTCTTGAAAGCCTTGTTGGTCCGCAACACCTTGTACAAATAATTGAGATTGTTCTTGCGGTCGGTACTACCAAACTTGTAACCCGCCTTATATACGTCGTCATAGAGTTGCGTGGCTTTGACGGGGTCGGATTTGTTGTCTTGGTAGTGTTTCAAGACATATTTGAGCGCCTCGACCAAGGTTGGCGTGGTTTTGCTCGTCACCTTCTTAGCAGGTGCGTTGGTCGCAGTTTTAACAGGTGCCGCTTTCTTTGCCGGTGCGGCTTGTTTGGGTGGCGGTGGCGTTGCGGTAGTTTTTTTTGTTATCGGTTGCTTGGACGCGATCGCTGATTTCGCTTTCGCCGACGCCTTGGCCTTGGGTCGCGATATGGTGTTAAGGTTTTCCATCGCGATCACAAGTTTCGTGACGGAAGCTTCTAAGGTTTGGATACGCGCTATTAATTTCGCAATTGCTTTTCGGTTACTCTTTTTTGACATGGGTTGACCTGGTTGTTATGAATGGACGCGTGGGCAAGCGGGAAGTCCCCATTACCAACGCTGGACTTAGAGTCTAGCAGGATCAGTCCCTCGGCTGGGGGTTGAGCCCTTTATTTGAAATTCACGGTCACAATCGTTCATAGTGTGGACACACGGGGTTAATTCATTTCCGACCACCCAGTCGTTATCCAATTCGAACCAACGCGCCACCGTCCACCGGCAGCGCCACCCCGGTGATGAATTGCGCTTCGTCGGAGGCCAAGAACAGCGCGGCATTGGCCACGTCCCATGCGGTTCCCATGCGACCCCGCAACGGCACTTGCGCATCACGATCGGCAGCCACGTCACTTCGCGATTGGCCTGTCGCACGCGCACGCGTGTCGACCGCCATAGGCGTATCCATCAGGCCCGGGAGAATGACATTGGCGCGTATGCCATATTGCGCGTTCTGGATTGCCAATTGTTGTGTGAAGGCAATCAATGCCGCTTTGCTTGCCTTGTACGCCACGAGCGGATAGCCGCTCCACGCAGCGATCGAGGAAATGTTGATGATCACGCCCGACTGTTGCTTATGCATAATAGGCAAGGCGTGCTTGCACGCCATCACGATACCGCGCAGATTGATGGCGTTGACTCGGTCAAAAATTTCCTCAGTCATCTGCGCCAATGGCACATCACCGCCGCCAATGCTCACACCGACATTGTTGTGCAAGATGTCGATGCGCCCCCAGCGCTTAACCGCAAATTCTATGGCACTGGCAAGCGTCGATTCTCGCGTCACATCGGCTTCAAACGCAACGCATTCCGCACCGGTCACCAACGCGGCGGTCTCTTGGGCTGAGGTAAGATGCTTATCGACCGCCAGAACCTTGGCACCTTCTTGGGTAAAACGTAGGACGGTGGCACGACCGTTACCCATGCCTTCGCCAGGACTTTGCCCAGCGCCAATGACAATCGCGACTTTTCCATTTAGGCGCATGGCTACTCGATTTCGACTTGCAGCGCCACGAGAAAGCGGGACACCATGTTGTACGCGGCAATCACCGCGATCAGTTCAACCACCTGTTGATGACCGGTCAGTTCAGCCTGCGCGGCGGCAAAGGCTGATTCGCTGACTTGGATGGTACGGGTCATCTCAAATGCTAATCGAATGACGGCACGCTCGGCTGGGTCGAACATCGCATCGGTTTCCTCCGGATTTTGTAACGTACGTAATGCCTGCACTTGGGCCTCAGACCCGCCGGCTTTCAGCCATTCCGGGGCATGGTGCTGGAATTCGTACTCGGCCCGGTTAAGAACGGCGACGGTGCAGATGGCCAGTTCCCGTAATTTGGGATGAACGCTGAGCTCATTTCTAATTTTCTGCAAAAATCCATTCCAACCTTCGGCGAGGGGAATACTGTGGAGGAGCATGCGATCTAAGTTAAAGAGATTGCCGCCGCGGCGTGCGCGAATCGCATCAACAAGGGGCTTTGGTTCGGCAATATCCTGGGGTTGATACGGGATGGGTCGCATAGTGAGCCCGCGTTTGGGGAATGGATCGAAACGGGAATTTACCATGTTCGATAAACCGTGAGGGTATTAGCGTTTTACAATGGCAGCGCCTACCGCATATGGTGTCCAACGAAATGCTAAGCTAACGCCGTGTGTGCCAATTATCGTCTCATTCCCTGACACTTTTATAATTTCGGTCGCGTGACTCCTCTCGGCGTTTAATCAGTAATTTTTTGTTTGCCCCCAAAGCCGCCAGCGCGTTGCGCTCGCGGCATCTTTATGTCGTGACGGACTGCCGAAGTCGACAGACCGTCGGCTGTTTGTTTGGGTTGTTCTCTGCTTTTGTGGTGGCGTAGCCACCGTTCCCCTGAGTTCGTCGCCTTATCCGCAAGACTAGCCGGTGCGGTCAGCCCACAAGGGCGTTTCGACGGCATAAACGGCTGCCTCCCCGCCTTTGGCGGGTCCCCTCCATTTATTCCACGGTCCCTTGCAGGCTGCCCTGATGCACCGGCTGTTTTCCTTGCGGGCGACGAACTCAGGGGAACGGCGGCAAGCAGTTCCGCCAAATGTGTTTCGAACAACCAGAAGATCAACAGCGGGCTCCGAATCTAGGGGCCCGGTAGCGGGGAGGAACGACCGGCAAAGCAACGATTTATTGCTTGGCGGTCAGGGTTGAGGAGATTGGGTTCTTCTCAGTAAATACGATGTTTACTACTTTAGGAGTTTGCTATGTCGAGTATTCATAAAGTTATGGGTTCCATCATTGGTCATGTGGCAGCCGCGCCTACGCTCAGTCACGTTGGTGATAAAGGCACGGCCAAGGCGTTTTATCAAGTCATCCGCAATATCCGCTGGAATGATCAAGAAACGGGCGAGAAGCATGAGCGCATTGTCAGTATTCCGCTATCGTCTTGGGGAAATCAAGCGGAGCACGATTGCCAGTATTTACGCAAAGGTTCTCATGTGGCGGTGGAGTTTCGCATTGATAACGCCCAGTACGAGAAGGATGGGGAAACCTATTATGGGTTCCAGTTTACGGTGGAGGCGATTGAATATCTGGATTCCAGGGAAGACGCGGAACGACGGCTTGAGCGACGGAAGGAAGCAATGACCGGGTAATAGTTGTTGACGAATATACAGCCTACTGCTCTGGTGGTGGGCTGTTTTTGAAGCGATAGTTCCTGGTCTTTGAACAGTTTATTTCGGAGGTCCATCATGGCGCACCGATTCATTTCCCGCAAAGGCGGTCGCGTTGCAGGAACAGCGGCCGCGGAACGCCCACTGATTCGCGCCGAACAAATATTAGCCGATGACCCTTTTCTGGTCAGTTACGACATTAACGATTTAAGGGATCGGGAAATCGCGCACGTGCAAAGTCAAGAATTACAACGCGCGACTTTATTGGCGTTGGAACGCAAAGCGATTGCAGATTCCATGC
>JBDSJK010000195.1:0-9169 GCA_039917535.1 Burkholderiales bacterium | reverse complement strand
GCGGGGAAAATCATGGCACGATTGGGTGGCCGTTTGCGCACGGCCATAGCTGGCGGCGCCGCGCTGGCGCCAGACATCTCTAAAGTGTTTATTGGCCTTGGTCTGCCGATCCTGCAGGGTTATGGTTTAACGGAAACTAGCCCGCTGTTGACCGTCAATCGCGCCACAGATAATCAACCGGCGAGCGTCGGCCAAGCGGCACCGGCAACGGAGCTCAAAGTCGGCGACAACAACGTCCTGCTGGCGCGCGGACCCCAGGTGATGCTCGGCTATTGGAATAACCCCGAAGCCACTAAAGCGGTATTATCCGACGACGGCTGGCTCAACACCGGCGATCAAGCCCGCATCGACCCGAGTGGGCACGTCTACATCACGGGTCGGATAAAAGACATTATCGTCCTCGCCAACGGTGAAAAATTACCGCCGGTCGAGATGGAGCTTGCCATCATCAGCGACTCGCTGTTTGAACAAGTAATGATCTTAGGCGAAGGCAAACCCTATCTCACCGCCTTGGTCTCACTGAATTTGGAACAGTGGAACAAACTCGCCGCACAGGCCGGCTTTCCCGTAGATAACCTCAACACAGAGGTCGTACACAAGCTATTGTTGGAACGCATCGGCGCACGACTGAGCAGCTTCCCGGGTTATGCGCAAATACGCCGCGTCACGGCCACGCTGACACCTTGGACCGTCGATAGCGGTTTCCTGACCCCGACCCTCAAAGTCAAACGTGCCAAAGTGCTAGAACATTTCAACCGAGACATCGCCGCCCTTTACGAGAATAAATAATGACCACCGAGACCACCCTTCCCGACCGCCAGCCCACGTTGCGGGTCGTTGCCATGCCTAACGACGTGAACGCGCTGGGCAGCGTATTCGGCGGTTGGATCATGTCGCAGGTAGACATCGCTGCAAGCATCCCCGCCATCCGTCGCGCACGGGGCCGCGTAGCGACACGCGCCGTGAATTCGTTCGAATTTCGCGAGCCGCTATTTGTTGGCGACGTGGTTAGCTTTTATGCCGACGTGGTGAAAGTGGGCCGCACCTCCATTACGGTCGATGTGGTTGTATTCGCCGAGCGCCTGCGCAGCGGTTATCAATGTATACGTGTCACCCAAGCGCAACTGACTTTTGTGGCGTTGGATGATGCTGGGAAGCCTCGGCCGATACCGGCTGAGTAAATTGTTGGTTCAACCCTATATCTTAGAAGGGCTGTCATGAAAAATCTTAAGCTAAGCCGCAAAGTGCTGGCCTGGAACATCGGCCTGCTCGGCATGGGTTATGTGGCTGGAGCCCACAGCGCCGGATTCCAGCTATTCGAGCAGAGTGTATCGGGACTAGGCACCTCATTCGCCTCCACTGCCGCCGCGGAAGACGCCAGTACGGTATGGTGGAATCCGGCCGGCATGAGCTATTTGCAGGGCACGAATTTCAGTTTGGCAGGGCATGCAATCAAACCCTCCGCTGAATTTAAGAACGATGGATCGCGAACTTTTATTCCTCCGCCCATCGGCATTCCGCTTTCCGGCGGCAACGGCGGCGACGCGGGCGGTATCGCCATTGTGCCCAATCTATACTTCACCCACGCCTTCACCGACCGGCTCAGTTTCGGCGTCGGAATTAATTCGCCGTTCGGCTTGACCACCGAATACGACGACGGCTGGGTGGGCCGATACCACGCATTGAAGTCCGATCTGCTCACCGTCAACATCAATCCCTCCGTGGCGTGGAAGATCAATGAACGTTTCTCGCTCGGCGGCGGTGTCAGCATTCAGTACGCCAAGGCAGAACTCAGCAGCGCGGTCGACTTCAGCACCGTTTGTTTGGGCGCCGCACCTCCCGCAACCTGCGCGGCATTGGGACTCGCTACACCTGGAAACACCGCCCGGGACGGCAAAGCAACCGTTGACGGAGACCATTGGGGCTATGGCTTTAATCTGGGTGCCATGTGGCAAATCGTTCCCAGCACCCGTTTAGGCTTTGCCTATCGCTCATCGATTAGCCAGAATTTAAGCGGGGATGCCAAATTCGACAATGTCCCGGCTGCATTTACTGCCAATCCCAATTTTCAGAACCGAAATGTAACAGCAAGTGTCGATTTGCCGGATACGGCATCGCTGAACGTCTACTCGCAAATTGATCAAAGCTGGGCAGTCATGGCCGATCTCACCTGGACCAAATGGAGCCGCTTTGAAGAACTTAGAGTAAAGTCTATTAATGGTGCGGCAGACATTCTCACCACGGAGAAATGGGATGACAGTTTCCGCGTTGCCGTTGGTGCGAACTATAAGCCAACGGAAAAATGGACGCTGCGTGCGGGCCTGGCTTACGATCAAAGCCCCGTGCCGGATCAATATCGCACGCCACGTATACCTGACCAGGATCGCACCTGGGTTTCCTTTGGCGCCAATTGGAAAATTACCCAAAATGGCTCCCTCGACTTTGGTTACGCACATATTTTCGTAAAGAGCGCATCGGTCAATTTGTCGACGGCGGATGCGGAGAACCAGAGCCGTGGCAATTTGAAGGGCAGCTATGACAAGCCGAGCGTGGATATTTTGAGCATTCAATACAACCACCATTTTTAGCAGTATGTTGAAAAACTACTACGCTTGACTATCCTGCGTTGCGGAAGGCAGAAAAATGCTCATGTACTTGCGTGTACATTCCGCTTTTTCTGTCTTCCGCGCCTTGTCTAGCCTGCGCTCGTTACGTTTTTCAACACACTGCAAGTCATTCTGAACACACGCTCGCGGGCTGTTCCAAGCGCCACGGGCGTTTCAATTGAGGTTAGTATTTTGGCAAGTCAATTCCTGGTAAAAAAAGTCGCCGTACTCGGCGCAGGCGTGATGGGCGCGCAAATTGCGGCGCATCTGGTCAACGCCAATGTGCAAGCCATTCTGTTCGAGTTAGCCGCGAAAGAAGGCGATCCAAACGGCAATGTGTTGAAAGCCATCGACGGTTTGAAAAAACTGGAACCAAGCCCGATCGCCTCTAGCGATAAGCTCAGCCACATCATCCCCGCTAACTACGATCAGCATCTTGAGATGCTCAAGGACTGCGATTTGATCATTGAAGCGGTCGCCGAGCGGCTCGACATCAAGAAAGCGCTGTACGAAAAAATCGCGCCGCACACCGGCGGAAAAACAATTTTCGCCAGTAATACGTCGGGGCTGTCGATCACGTCCCTCGCGGGCGTGTTGCCTGAGGCGCTGAAGAGCCGTTTCTGCGGGATTCACTTTTTCAACCCACCAAGATACATGGCGTTGGTCGAGTTGATTCCACAGGCAGCGACCGATCCGCTGATTCTCGATCAACTTGAAACCTTCTTGGTTACCACGCTGGGCAAAGGCGTGGTGCGAGCAAAAGACACGCCAAATTTCATTGCCAATCGCGTTGGCGTGTTTTCAATTCTCGCCACCATGCATCATGGAGAAGCGCATGGATTGGGCTTCGACGAGGTAGATGCCCTGACAGGCCCGCTGCTCGGACGTCCCAAGAGTGCCACCTTTAGAACCGCCGACGTGGTCGGCTTGGACACTCTCGCCCACGTTATCAACACCATGAAAGACGGTTTGCCGAACGATCCTTGGCATCCTCATTACAAAGTGCCTGCGGTCATGCAAGCGCTGATTGCTAAAGGTGCGCTAGGTCAAAAATCCAAGGCAGGTTTTTATCGCAAACCCGGTAAAGAAATCGAAGTGCTCGATGCGGCGAAGCAGGATTATCGCGTATCGGGGGGCGAAGCGAAGCCCGATGTGAAAGCGATATTGAAGGAAAAAAATCCCGCTGAAAAATTCGCCAAGCTGCGCGCTTCCGGAGACCCGCAAGCGCAATTCCTGTGGGCCTGTTTCCGCGACGTGTTTCATTATTGCGCGGTGCATTTGGAGAGCATTGCCGACAATGCGCGCGATGTCGACCTCGCCATCCGCTGGGGTTTCGGCTGGAATACCGGGCCATTCGAGACCTGGCAAGCCGCCGGGTGGCAGCAGGTCGCGCAATGGATTAACGAAGACATTGCCGCCGGCAAAACCATGGCGAAGGTGCCGCTACCCCCTTGGGTGATGGAAAGTAGCCGTCTAGGCGTTCACAATTCCGATGGCTCGTGGTCGCCCGTGACGAAGCAATATCAAGCGCGCTCCACGTTGCCGGTGTACAAACGCCAAGCGTTTCCCGACAGCGTGCGCGGCGAAAAACGCGACCCAGGAACGACCATCTTTGAAACCGATGCCGTACGTTGCTGGCACACAGGCGACGGCATTGCCATTGCCAGCTTCAAATCAAAAATGCACGCCATCGATGAAGACGTGCTCGATGGCCTGCAGCGCGCCATCAAAGAGGCTGAGGAAAACTACACCGGCCTGGTGATCTGGCACGATGCACCATTCTCGGTGGGCGCGAATTTGATGTCTATGGCGCCGGCATTGATGATGGGCCAGTGGGTGAAGATTGAAGCTGTCGTCGCCAAATTCCAGCAGACCGCGCAAATGCTCAAGTATGCAATGGTGCCTACCGTCACCGCGGTTCAGGGTATGGCGCTGGGTGGCGGCTGTGAATTTCCCATGCATTCCACCAAGGCGGTCGCCGCCTTGGAAAGTTATATGGGCTTGGTGGAAACCGGCGTTGGGCTGATTCCCGCCGGCGGCGGCTGTAAAGAAATCGCGGTGCGCTCCGCGCGCACCACCAAGGGTGGCGATGTATTCCCGGCCATTCAACGCGCGTTCCAAACCATCGCCATGGCGGAAGTTAGCAAAAGCGCCGCGCAAGCGCGCGCGTACGGCTATCTACGACCTCGCGACACGGTCATCATGAATGCCTTTGAGTTATTGCATGTGGCGAAATCAGAAGTGCGCGCGCTGTACGAATCGGGCTATCGCCCGCCGCTGCCGAAACAATTTCCCGTCGCGGGCAAAACCGGTATCGCCACATTGAAAATGATGTTAGTCAACATGCGCGACGGCAGCTTTATTTCCGCGCACGACTTTGAAGTCAGTTCGCGTTTGGCCGATGCGCTGTGTGGCGGCGAAGTGGAAGCGGGCTCCCTGGTGGACGAAGATTGGATCTTAAAACTGGAGCGAAAACACTTCGTCGAGCTTCTCAAAAATACCAAGACCCAGGCACGGATTAAACATACCCTAGAAACCGGAAAACCGCTCAGAAATTAGGTAATGGAGTTATATAAATGACCAAACAATTAACCGATGCTTACATCGTCGCCGCCTGCCGCACGCCAGTGGGCAAAGCGCCGCGCGGCATGTTCCGCAACACCCGCCCCGATGATCTGCTTGCACACGTACTGCGTGGCGTGTTGGCGCAGGTACCCAGCCTGGACGCAAAGACCCTCAACGATGTGATTGTCGGCTGCGCAATTCCCGAGGCGGAACAAGGCATGAACGTCGCGCGCATCGGCCTGTTGCTTGCCGGCTTACCGCAATCAACGGCGGGCCTGACGGTGAATCGCTTTTGCGCATCGGGACTGGAAGCGGTTGCCATCGCGGCAGATCGGATACGCACCGGCGCGGCGGACGTGATGATCGGCGCAGGCACCGAAACCATGAGTTTGATTCCCATGGGTGGCCACAAGATGGCGATCAATAATGCTGTGTTTACGCACAACGAAAATGTCGGCATCGCTTATGGTATGGGGCTCACGGCGGAAAAAGTTGCGGAGCGCTGGAAAGTGTCGCGGGAAGATCAAGATGCGTTCGCTTTCGCGAGCCATCTGAAGGCGATCAAGGCCACCGAAACTGGTGAATTCAGCGAAATTCTGCCCTACCCTATTTCGGAAAATATGCCCGACCTCGTCGGCGACACCATCGTGACCAAAACGAGAAACGCCTCGAAAGACGAAGGTCCGCGCGCTGACACCTCCATGGAAGTATTGGCAAAACTGCGCCCGGTGTTCGCCGCAAAAGGATCCGTAACGGCGGGCAACAGCTCGCAAACCAGCGATGGCGCGGGTGCGGTTATCCTGGTTAGCGAAAATGCGCTGAAGAATTTCAACCTCACGCCACTGGCGCGCTTCGTAGGTTATGACGTCGCTGGCGTTCCGCCGGAGATCATGGGCATCGGCCCCATTGTAGCCATTCCTAAAGTCCTGAAACAAACGGGGCTTAAGTTGGCCGATCTCGACTGGATCGAACTGAACGAAGCTTTCGCTGCACAATCACTTGCCGTCATGCGTGAGTTGGGCCTCGATCCGAGCAAGGTTAATCCTCTAGGGGGCGCTATTGCGCTGGGTCATCCCCTAGGGGCGACGGGCGCGATTCGCACCGCCACCCTCGTGCAAGGCTTAGGCCGCCGCAAACAGAAATATGGCATGGTGACCATGTGCGTGGGAACCGGTATGGGCGCGGCAGGGATTTTCGAGGCGCTATAATGTTTTCAGGCAATAGGCTGTAGGTCTATATACAGAGCCGCTCCTGGCGGCATGTGCTGCGCGAGGCTTAATCCATGCGGCGCTCCAGCCTATGCCAAAAATCATCTGCACGTCGGCCTGGATCGAGCTATGCACGTTACCGCTTTTATTGTCATTAACCTTGAGGCAAGCATGAAAAAATTACTTTCACTTTTTTTGATCGTACTACTCGCCGCACCCGCATTCGGCCTAGAGGTTGCCGGCGTGAAACTCGACGACACGGCGAAAGTGGGCGACGCTTCGTTGGCGCTCAACGGTGCGGGGTTACGCACCCGCATGTTCATCAAAGTCTACGTCGGTGCGCTATATCTCGCGAAAAAAGCCGCGGCGGGCGACGCCGCAATTTCCGACACCGGCGCCAAGCGCGTTTCGCTGCATATGTTGCGCGACCTGAAGGCAGAGCAAATATCAAGCGCGCTGAATGAAGGACTGGTTGCAAACAACAGCGCTGCCGATATTGCAAAGCTTGAAGGCAAGATCAAGGAATTCACCAACGTCCTCAACTCCGCCAGTAACGCCAAGAAAGGCGACGTGATCAACATCGATTATCTGCCCGGCACCGGCACTCGCATCAGCATCAATGGCGACAGTAAAGGCACCGTCGCGGGAGAGGACTTCAATCGCGCGCTGCTGAAAGTGTGGCTGGGCGACAAACCGGTGGATGCGGATTTGAAGAAAGGGATGTTGGGCGGGTGAGTTGCGAGATCACGCCGTGGCAAACGATGCACCTTATAAGGATGAGCCGATTACAGTCACCGTGATGCCTCGATTGCGCTTAAAATACGCATCCCCAAGCAAAGTTTTGATCGCAGCAGCGCGCCATGGAAGAAAAAATCCGCGTTTCAAAATTGATGTCCGAACAGGGTCTGTGCTCGCGCCGCGAAGCGGATTTGTACATCGAGCGCGGCTGGGTTTTTGTGGATGGCGAGCGGGTGAAAGAACTCGGTACGCGTATTCTCCCAACGCAAAAAATAACCCTGACTAAAGAAGCGGCGAGCCAACAGAACTCCCAGGTCACGATACTGCTCAACAAACCTGTTGGTTATGTCTCCGGCCAAGCGGAGCAAGGCTATAAGCCGGCTGTGACGTTGATCGGGTCGGGCACACACTACCGTAACGACAAAACACAGCCCACCTTCGACCGCCAGCACCTCAAAGGGCTTGCCCCTGCGGGCCGCTTGGATATTGATTCTCAGGGTCTATTGGTGCTCACGCAAGATGGGCGCATCGCGAAACAATTGATCGGTCAGGATTCCGAAATCGAGAAAACCTATCTCGTGCGGGTCGAAGGCAAGCTTTCCGCGCAGGGTTTGGCGTTGCTCAATCACGGTCTGTCCTTGGAGGGCGAGACGCTTAAGCCAGCGGTGGTGACTTGGCAAAACGAGGATCAGCTACGCTTCGTTTTGAAGGAAGGGAAAAAGCGTCAGATTCGCCGCATGTGCGAGCTGGTTGACCTCACGGTAACCGGGCTGAAGCGGGTTGCAATCGGGAGCGTGAAGCTTGGTAATCTGCCCATAGGCAAATGGCGCTATTTGCATGACGGAGAGCAATTCGATCGTTGAGCATGGAAGCTTTGTGCGTTTTTGAAACGATATTTGTTATACTGATTTCGGGAAAAATAGTTCACTAATAGGTTGCCGGAGAGTCATTCATGTTTGCCAAAAAAATTGCCCTTTCGTTTATCGCCTGTGCGGTATTGGTTGGCGTGGTTTCGGTCGTTGCGGCACAGAGTTCAGAACAAGCTTTACTTGAGCGTGCTCAGCAGCTTTTCAAAGCCCTGCCCGCTGATGCGGCCACAGCAGAGCATCCGCTTACGCCGGAGCGAGTGGCGTTGGGCAAGATATTATTTTTCGAGACCCGCGCGTCGATAGACGGCACGGTGAGTTGCGCAAAATGCCATTTGCCCTCGCTACATGGCGCAGAGGGACTTCCAACTTCGTTTGGCAACATGGGTAAGGCCATTCCGCGTAACGCGCCGACGGTGTTCAATACGGCACTGCAGTTCGTGCAGCATTATGGCGGCAACCGCAAAGACGTCGAAGAGCAAGCGGAGAAAGCCCTGATCAGTCCCCTCGCTTATGGTAATGCGGACTATGCGGCAGCGGAAGCGAAGTTGCGCGCGATCCCCGGTTATCGCTCTTTGTTCGAGAAAACTTTTCCCGGCGAAGCAGAGCCTATCACGGCGAAAAATTGGGCCAAATCGATTGGTGCCTATGAGCGCACCCTGCTTACACCTGCGCCCTTTGATCGTTACTTGGCGGGCGATCAAAATGCTTTGAGTGGGCAAGCGAAAACCGGGCTGGACAAGTTCATCAACACCGGTTGCGTCGGCTGTCACAGCGGTGTAGTGGTGGGCGGCACGATGTATCAGAAATTCGGCATTACGCAGGACTACTGGACCGCGACGGGTAGCAAAAATATCGACAAGGGCCGCTTCAACGACACCAAAAACGAGGCCGATACCTACATGTTCAAAGTGGAGCAATTGCGTAATGTTGCCGTCACCGCGCCCTACTTCCACGACGGTTCGGTGAACGATCTTAAGGACGCAATTCGCATCATGGCGAAAGTACAGTTGGGTCGCGATTTGGGCGCCGACGATATCGGCGACATTCAGGCTTTCCTCGAAAGCCTCACGGGCGACGTGCCGAAAGAGTTTGCATTGGTGCCGAGTCTGCCGCCCGCGCCGTTTAAAGCACAGCCGTAATTGTCACGGGTAACGCGCGGCCCCGCGTTACCCAATTCCTAGTG
>JBDSJK010000194.1:0-4764 GCA_039917535.1 Burkholderiales bacterium | reverse complement strand
CTGATATCTCCGAAACAATTAGTCAATTTGGTTGGAGGCCAACGACAAGTCTAGAACGGGGAATTCAATTTCTTATCGAAAAGATTAGCCGACCGGAATTCAAATGAAGAAACGTTCCATAGCCATTTTCACGGGTAACCGGGCCGAATATGGTTTGCAGTTCCCAATCCTTCGTGCGATAGATAAACACCCTGATTTGGAATATATGCTGCTTGTGTCGGGGGCCCACTTAGACGCAAATTTTGGTGGAACCCTGGATGAGATTCGAAGTGATGGCTTTCGGGTTGATGCGGAAATAAGAATTGAAATGGATGCGGGTTCTTTGTTCGCCACGGCTCAAGCAATTGGTTCCGGCATCATTGAAATTAGTAAGACATTGGCGCAACTTAGACCAGACATGATGGTTGTTTACGCAGATCGCTTTGAAGGGCTTGCTGCTGTGGTCGCAGCGACCCAGATGAATGTTCCGACCGCACATATTGAGGGGGGCGATCTTACAGAAGGTGGTGCGCTCGACGATTCAGTGCGCCATGCTATGACTAAGCTTTCTCATTTGCACTTCACAACCAATCAACAAGCTAGTAACCGTATCCTCGCTATGGGAGAAGAGGCTTGGCGCGTACACACTGTTGGCTTTCCAGCAATTGATCTAATTTCCGAGGGGCGTTACGCTAGGCCGAGTGAGGTTATTGAGCGGCTTGGCATAGATTTGGATCGACCAATTGTTTTGCTGACTCAACACTCTGTAACCACTCAATATGACCAAGCCGTGGTACAACTTGGGCCCACGCTATCGGCCACTGAAGAGCTCGCCGCAACCGGTATTCAATTTATTTTGACCTATCCAAACAATGACGCTGGCGGAAGACAAATCATCCAACGTCTTGAAGCATTTCAGGAGCGCGCTTTTCCCAATACCCAGATTCATCGTTCGCTAGGACGTTACCTTTACCATGGGGTGCTGGCACTGGCACAGAATCCTGGTTTTCGGATCGCTTGTGTCGGTAATTCCTCTTCAGGCTTAAAAGAGACACCTGCATTTGGCTGTCCAACCGTAAATATTGGGTCCCGTCAGGAAGGTCGGTTGCGTGGGGAAAACGTTTTGGACGCAGCGTACGACAAGTATGCGATCACTAGTGCAATCCGCCGCTGCTTGTTTGATGAGGGTTTTCGACAGTCTTGTCGCCTCGCAGAGAACCCCTATTGGATCGGTGACGCAGGCCCAAAAATCGCAAATGTCCTGGCGACCGTCCCGTTAGATCAAAATCTAATTCGTAAGCACATGACCCTCAAGGGTGAAACTAAAGACGGATGGTTCCGATGACAGAATGGTCACTGAATATTCGCGCTCCACTGGTTGAAGCGATTCGCGCTATTGAGGTTAGTCGGCGACGTATCGCTGTGGTTGTATCCGGCGATGGTCGTTTAGTGGGGACTTTGACCGATGGGGACGTTAGGCGTTGCCTTTTAGCCGGCGGCAATTTAGAGACTCCCGTTTCCGAGGCAATGAACCTCAAGCCGATGGTTGCACCTAGCGGCAGTTCTGAAGGGTATCTAATAGACATCATGCGACGTGGCAACATTTTAGCCATTCCGTTAGTTGATGTAGCTGGCCGCTTTGTTGAATTGGTGCACCTAACGGATCTTTCGCCGACAGATGTGGAAAGCGCCGAAACTAATTTTGCGTTTGCCGTTATTATGGCTGGTGGAGAAGGTATGCGTCTCAGACCTGTCACGGAGGACATCCCTAAGCCAATGGTAGACATCGGTGGCGTTCCATTGCTTGAGCGGCAGATCAGGCGATTGGCCAAGGCTCAACTTAGGTGTGTGTATTTATCCGTTAACTACCTGAGCCATGTTATTGAGGAATATTTCGGCGACGGGACTGGCTTTGGTATCGAAATCCTTTACCTGAAAGAGCACGAAAAATTAGGAACGGGAGGCGCGCTTTCGTTGCTTCCTGAAACACCGGAAGCACCGATTATAGTAATGAATGGCGACATCCTGACAGCGTCGGATTTCGGAAGTCTCAGCGCGTTTCATCATAGTTACAAGGCAGAGGTTACGGTTGCCGCTGTTGATTACCATGTCAATATACCATTCGGAGTAATTAGCAATGAAGGCCCGTACGTTAAGGGGCTGACTGAAAAACCCTCGCAACGTTTCTTATGTAATGCCGGGATCTACGTTGTATCGCCGTCAGCTTTTGAACTTTTCCCAGAACGCAGAACCTTCGACATGACTGACCTGATAGAAGCTTGTTTAGTGAAGAGCCGGCGAGTTGCGGTATTCCCGGTACACGAGTATTGGAGTGATATTGGTACTCCTGCGGATCTCGAAAGAGTTCGCAGGCTATATTCGGAGTCGGCATGAACCAAAGCAACGAATCGATTTCGGGCAAGAAGGTTTTCATTACCGGCGCGGATGGCTTTATTGGGAGCCATTTAGTTGAACTTCTTGTCAGCCTTGGTGCGAATGTGCGCGCAATGGTCTATTACAACTCTTGGAACGAGCGTGGCTGGCTGAAGGACGTATCACCAAATACTCTAGAAAACGTCGAGATATTTAACGGTGATGTTCGTGATGCCGAGCGGATTCGAGAGGGTGTTCGAAACTGCGAATACGTCTTCCATTTGTCAAGTCTAGTTGCCATTCCATACAGCTACGATGCCCCGCGTTCATACGTTGAGACCAATGTGATGGGTGCGCTCAATGTGCTTCAGGCGTGCCGCGATAGCGCTGCATTGAAACGTCTCGTCCACGTCTCAACTTCCGAGGTCTATGGTTCCGCCCAGCAGGTTCCCATTTCGGAAGCCCATCCGCTTGTTGGTCAATCTCCCTATTCAGCGAGCAAAATCGGTGCCGATAAGATGGCGGAAAGCTACCATCTTTCGTACGCGTTGCCCGTGGTTATCGCGAGACCATTCAACACCTTCGGCCCGCGCCAGACTGTGAGGGCGGTAATTCCAACGATATCCAGCCAGCTTATTTCGGGTTGTACCGCGCTGCGGCTGGGAACACTATCACCAACACGGGATTTCAACTACGTTACTGACACGGCCCGGGGAATGATTGCTCTCGCAATCTGCCCGGAGGCCGAAGGTAGGGTTGTAAACATCGGGGCCGGACAAGAATGGTCGATTGAGCAAACCGCGAGGTTACTGATGGAGGTGACTGGCCGTGACGTCCCCATCCTGTGTGAGGAGGAGCGCATGCGTCCGATGAATAGCGAGGTTAACCGACTCCTTGCCGACAATGCGCTGATTCGCTCATTGACTGATTGGCGCAGCGAAGTTTCCTTCCGGCAAGGTCTAGAGAATACCGTCGAATGTATCACGCGAAATATCAGATATTTTGATGTTCTCACGTATGCATGTTGACTCGACCTCCGATCGTTCGCTGGTATCCGGATTGTTCAAAACTCTAGCGTCCTCGTTCGGGATTTTTAGTCGCCGGGTGCATCGGCAACTCATCGCGCTTTTGGTTTTTATGATAGGTGGCGCCTTACTGGAAGCAATCGGCGCAGCGGTAATCGTCCCGTTCATCGCCGTAATCAACGACACTTCGTATCTCACGTCTCATGCGCTTATGCGAGAGATCTACTCGCGCAGCACACTTGCGACGCCGGAGGCATTCATTACAGCTAGCTCGCTAGTTCTTCTTGTATTCTTTGTGTTCAAGAACCTGTATCTCTCAATGATGGCAAGCGCACAGTTTTCTTTTATCTATACGCAGATGCCAAAATTCTCTTCTGAATTATTCTCTAAATACATGTCGCGGCCGCTGGCTATGCATATTGAGACTAACAGTGCGGAGATGATAAGGAATGTAAGCAACGAAGTGTTCATGTTCTTCACGAATTTCTTGATTCCGGCGATGACACTTTTAACAGAAGCGCTCGTGTTACTTGCGATCCTTGCCGTTTTGCTCTGGATGGCACCAGTCCCTACCCTCATCGCGGCGGTCATTCTTGGTGGGCTCACTAAGCTGTTTTACCGCCTTGTACGCAATCGCATCCGTCGCTACGGGCTTTCCCAACAACAGCAGAACGCGGAGAGAATTAAATGGATTAAGCAAGGATTGGGCAGTATCAAAGAGGTTAAAGTCTTACACTGTGAGCAGTTTTTCATCGATCGATTTCGCCGTCACGAAGAGTATTTCTCTCATGCGGCCCGATATGCCATGATTTTGAACCAGACGCCGCGATTGTTTATCGAAACTATAGCCTTCGCGGCGTTGTTCCTCGGGGTCGGAATGGCACTGATGATTGGGCAGGATCGTGCAGCGGTGCTTCCCGTACTGGCACTATTCGCCGTTGCGGCGGTGCGGCTCCTGCCCTCGCTAAATCGGATCCTTTTGTCCGTCACGCGTATGAACTATTACCGTCCAGCAGCGGAAATCGTGTTGGAAGCGAATAGGAAAAGGGACGAGGGCTGCATCACTAGAATTAGCGCTAGCCCGATCGATGCGATAGCTCATTGGCAGGAACTTAGGTTTGATAATGTATGCTTCGCCTATCCGGGTGGTAGCGAAGTCCTGGTTAACCTTAATCTTTCAATTCGTCGAGGAACGAGCGTTGCTCTAATTGGGTCCTCCGGTAGCGGAAAGACGACGATCGCTGATTTGGCGCTGGGTCTACTGAGTCCCACGAAAGGGCGGATCCTTATCGATGGTGAAGACATCCATTCTTTCGGGGGGGGGTGGTCGTCGCATATCGGGTATATCCCACAATCAATCTTTCTGCTTGACGACTCTATTCGCCGG
>JBDSJK010000193.1:0-19790 GCA_039917535.1 Burkholderiales bacterium | reverse complement strand
GACATGGATTTGGTTCTATCGCAAAGTTTTCGCTTGAACGAGCGGGAGCGAGTTGTTGCCGGCTGTCTATTCAGCCCCCCTGACTAGAACGGCTGCGCAGGCGTGAGGGGGGCTTTGCAAAGCAGTGCGCCGGTGCGGATCCTGGGCCTCCGTTCAAGGCCCGCCTGCGTAATAGCGGCCGACCCGAGTGATTTGAATCCCCGCCTCGGCCGCGTCCTTAGGTTGGATCGCATGGCGGGGCGGCTCGATGCGGTGGTTAAGCTATTTCACCGCTAGCAACCCCGTGTTCGGCGCGCCTCTCTTCGCCGGGCCGATCCCTCATCGGAGAGCCCCCCTACCCGCTGACGCCCCAGCGGAGGAGATCGCGCTCGACGGGGCGGCCGTTGAAATCGATCCTGATATCGGCAGCGGTGGCTTGTTCCCGCTCAGCTTACTCACTCTCGGCAACGCTTCAAAGTTTGCGACAAGCTCATTTTACCCACACAGACGGTCAGCTAGGGCTTGAGAAGTGATTAAAAAATCAGTTGTATCTCAGATGTCGTTTGCATGCTGACAATGCCGTCCTCTGCAGCGGAGAGACGCCGGGAGTTTGACTTCGACGAGCGTGATTTTCAAACCGTTCGGAAGCTGATCTATGGTCGCGCTGGCATTAACCTGAAGCCAGGGAAACAAGAAATGGTGTACAGTCGCCTAGCGCGTCGCTTGCGCGCGCTCAAGTTGAACTCATTCAGTGATTACCTGCAACTGCTTGAGGATGGAAATGCGCCGGAGTGGGAAGCCTTTATAAATGCAATCACTACCAATCTAACCCACTTCTTTCGTGAACCTCACCATTTCCCCATCCTTGTGAAACAGGCTCAGACTCACGACGCACAACGACCCTTTCGCGTCTGGAGTGCCGCCGCTTCTACGGGAGAAGAGGTTTATTCGATAGCGATTGCGTTAGGCGAGCTTTTCGGTCAATTGGATTCCCGGGCGAGGATTTTGGCATCCGATCTGGATACCAATGTCCTGGAGATCGCGCGGCGAGGGATGTATGGCTTAGATCGTCTAGAAAGTATGAGTCATGATCGTTTGCAGCGTTTCTTCTTGAAAGGTAGCCACCAGAATGAAGGCTATGCTAGGGTTCGCGATGAAATTCGCCGTGTAATACGTTTTGAGAACATCAACTTGATGGCGGAAACTTGGAAAATAGATGCATCGTTCGATGCGATATTTTGCCGCAATGTCATGATCTATTTCGATCGGGAAACACAATTCAAAATCCTAAAAAAATTAAGCCGTGCGTTGTTGCCGAATGGTAGGTTGTACGTCGGACATTCAGAGAATCTTTTTCATGCCAAGGAACTGTTTCAATTGTGCGATAAGACTGTCTATCGGCTAGTCCGTACATAACCGACACAAAAGAACTACGATGAAATCGGAAGACTTCACCAACATCACTCAGCCCAATGTCTATTATGATCAATCATTCGGCATGATGACGGCAAAAATTTTGCCGGGCGAGTTTTACGTTACCAAACGTAACATGATGATCGTGACTGTCCTAGGCTCCTGCGTGTCGACGTGCATGCGCGACCCGGAACAACAGATTGGCGGGATGAATCATTTCATGTTGCCACAACACGGCGGTGATGTAAAAAGCCCAATCAGCATGTCGGCACGCTATGGCGCCTACGCAATGGAGGTGTTGATCAATCAATTGCTCAGCTTGGGTGCGAAGCGGGAGCGGCTGGAAGCAAAAGTGTTTGGTGGTGGCCGCGTGTTAGCGGGCATGACCGACGTGGGGCAACGTAACGCAGAATTTGTCCGCAAGTACCTTAAGAGTGAACGCATCAGAGTTTTGGCTGAAGATTTGGGCAATACTTTCCCGCGCAAAGTGTATTTCTTCGCTCAGACGGGAAAAGTGCTGGTCAAGCAGCTACGCACTCTTCATAACGATACAATCTATAAACGTGAGAAAAGCTATGCTGCGCAACTTGATGTGGTGTCAGTCGCCGGCGGTGCTGATCTATTTAGGTAACCGAGCCTAGTGTGCCTATTCGCGTCCTAGTCGTTGACGATTCTCCCGCGATTCGCCATATTCTTCAGGAGCTGCTTGCCGGTTATGTCGACCTCAAAGTGGTGGGTACTGCATCCGACCCTTATATGGCGAGAGAGAAAATCAAGCAACTCCGCCCGGATGTTCTTACACTTGATATCGATATGCCGCGTATGAATGGGCTGGAATTTCTCGAGCGGTTGATGCGCCTGCGACCGATGCCAGTGGTGATGGTGTCAAGCTTAACAGAGAGGTACGCAGAGATCACTTTGCGAGCGCTTGAATTGGGGGCTGTGGATTACATCGCGAAGCCACGAACTGGCGGCAATCAATTGCTCGCGGATTATGGTGATGAATTGGCAAATAAGATACGCGCGGCGGCGAGCACGGACGTGCGATATATTCAGTCACTTGATAAGACCTGGCTTTCGCGAAGCCACGTTCCGCCTGTAGGGAAAATCGAGAATCCCATCGCCGTTACGCAACGCGTGATAGCCATAGGCGCCTCTACGGGCGGCACTGAAGCGGTTCGCGAGATATTGACCCAATTACCTGATAGCGCACCGCCGGTTCTTATTGTGCAACACATGCCGGAATTTTTTACTGCTATGTTCGCGCGCCGCCTCGATCAAACTTGCCGTCTTAAAGTAAAAGAGGCTGAGCATGATGAACCGTTATTGACGGGCCATGCCTACATTGCACCTGGGGATTCGCACATCGAGTTGGTCAAACAGGGCAGACAGTATCGTGTCCATCTAAACCAGGGTGCGCTGGTAAATCGTCATCGGCCATCGGTTGACGTCTTGTTCTGGTCCGTTGCAAAGGTTGCGGGGAGCGACGCTGTCGGAGTGATCCTCACTGGCATGGGGCAGGATGGCGCTCCGGGTCTCGTCGCCATGCGGGAGGCTGGGGCCTATACCATTGCACAAGACGAAAAGACTAGTGTCATATTTGGTATGCCTCGCGTAGCAATTGAGTTAGGCGGCGCGCAAGATGTGTTACCGATACGCGAAATCGGTAAGAGCGTGCTGTTGCACCTGAACGCCACGGCTACAAGCTCGGCTTAATTTGCATCAATCAGTGCCAGTGAGAGTCAGCAAGCGGCAAGATTCTTACTCGAGTATTTGATATGCGATGTGCAATAACGATTTGCCGTTGATGTCTCGAAGGTGGTAGGTTTCAGCCTCGGCGAGCATTATGTAATGTGACAATGTCGAGCGCCGATATGCCGGGTCATAATGGTCTCGCAGCAATTCCTCAACGAGTGTATCCCATTGTCGCTGGCGGGCCATATTTAGCCAGTGATCAATTTTTTCTGCGCCATATAAACCGTGTAAGCAGCTTAGCTTAGCTTCTAGATCCGAGTGATCGGCTAGAAAGTGCGCATAGTCCTGCTTAAGGAAATTCACTCGCGCAGCCATGGGGACATCTACAAGTATGCACGGGCTTCTCCACATACACTGAATGAGCGCCTCTGGGACTCGTAAAGTACCGATCTTCTTGCTTTCTGCTTCTATGAAGACAGGCTGCGCGGAATCAAATTTTCGCAAGGCATCCCAGATATTGGTCTCAAATAATTTCTGGCTGGGCTGACGGCAATCAGGCAGATTGCCCAAAACCGAGCCTCGATGGGCGGCAAGATCCTCAAGGTCCAGCGCTTGACCGCCAGCCTCGGCAATTGCTTGCAATAACCGGCTTTTCCCTGATCCCGTTGGCCCACAAACAACCCGAAGTTGTAATTGCTGAGGGAGCGTTTCAAGTCCCGCGATCACATGCCGTCGATAGGACTTATAGCCACCGTCAAGTACATAAGCATCCCAGCCAATTTGGCGTAAAACATGCCCCATGGACGCGCTACGGTTTCCGCCACGCCAGCAATAAACAAGCGGCCGCCAATTTTTTTGGCGCGAGTAAAGTTCAGCCTCAATATGCTGCGCGATGTTATGTGCAACTAGCGCAGCTCCCGCTTTTTTTGCGTCAAAACTCGACGATTGTTTGTATAGGATACCGATGCGCGCTCTTTCCTCGTCATTCAAGACGGGGAGATTGATTGCGCCTGGCAGGTGGTCGAGCGCAAATTCAGAGGCAGATCGCGTGTCGATGATCTCGTCAAAGGAACCGAGTTGTGATACGTTAGCTGAAGCAGAAAATTTCAAATCAGGAGTCTTTCGTGAACGATCTAACAATTCATACAAGTATTCGCCTAACGGAATTGTCGCATGGTGGCGGTTGTGGCTGCAAAATTGCGCCCTCGGTACTCTCCGCGATACTAGCCGAGTCGCCATTAACGCGCGCTTTTCCGAATCTAATGGTTGGAACTGAAAATTCCGATGATGCGGCCGTTTACAGGCTAAATGACCAACAGGCACTGGTTGCAACAACGGATTTTTTTATGCCGATTGTGGACGATCCATTTGAATTTGGACGCATTGCGGCAACGAATGCGCTATCAGATATCTATGCCATGGGTGGCACGCCCATCATGGCGCTCGCCATTGTCGGCATGCCTATCAACAAGCTGCCGGTGGAAACCATACAGCGCATTATTGCCGGAGGCGAAGCGGTTTGTGCCGCCGCCGGTATCCCTATAGCGGGTGGACATTCTATTGATTCGCCGGAGCCGATTTACGGGCTTGTAGGGCTGGGTCTGGTGCATCCCGATCAGGTGAAACGAAATGATAGCGCCGCTGCGGGTGATGCGCTAATTTTGGCCAAGCCAATCGGTGTGGGTATTTTGAGCGCTGCCTTGAAGAAAGGTAAGTTGTCGGTCGAAGGCTACGCAGCGATGATACAAGCGACCACGCAACTCAATAAGCCCGGCATTCAACTCGCTATCATGCCGGGCGTGCACGCATTGACTGACGTGACCGGATTTGGGTTGCTTGGCCACTTGCTAGAAATGTGTCGTGGCGCCACGCTAACGGCAACGCTTAACTACGCTGCCATTCCTATGCTTCCCTTCGCCAGCGACCTGGCGCAGCAGGGTTATATCACCGGGGCGTCCGATCGCAATTGGCAGTCCTATCAGGGCGATGTACTTTTGCCTGCAGGGATGGCCGATTGGCAACGCAGTCTTCTTGCCGATCCCCAGACTAGCGGCGGATTGTTAGTGGCGTGTTCGGCAAGTAGTACCGACGAAATATTGACGTTATTTCGAGAATCAGGCTTCGCCTCCGCATCCGTTATAGGCAGCTTGCGGGCGGGGCCTGCCAAAATCAATGTTTTATAGTCGGCTGTATTGCGTAGAGGTGGATGATCTCACGATCTTGATCGTATAGTAGCGATTCGTTCCCGGAGCCAGTGGCTCACGATGCCTAAGGCACGAGAGGCCTCGTCGGCCAGTTCGTGTTTGACCAAGAATAAGCAACCCAGCCAGCCTAGAATAGCGCCTAACGCGATGAAAATGGCGTGTAACCAAAGCTTATTCTCTTCGATTATCATGCCGAAAATAACAGATGTGACGACTGCCGCGACGGTGACTAGCATGCTACGCCTAGACGCCAACAATAGCTGTTTGCCGGATACCCCTTCTTCTTTTCGTAGGATTGCGACGATGACACTAGAGTTGATAAGTTGTGAAAGGATAAACGCATAACAGACTGCCTGTAGACCCCAGAAAACACTGATACAAAGTATGGAGATTCTGATGGCTTGTGTAATGACCATCATTCTGAGGTTCTGTCTGGGCTTGCCGCGAGATAGCAAAAGGTCCCCCGCGTAGGGGTGTAAGGCTACAATGATCGACATGACACACAAAGCCTGTACCAATGGTACGGCCTCGAGCCACTGCGGCCCGTAAAGAATCATTATTGCGGTCTTTGCGTGTATACCCAAGAGCGCAAAAAACGGCCAAGACAGAGCCGTAATATTGCCGCATATGCGCAGATAGAATGACGCCGCTTCGCGACCTGCCCGAGCTTCCATGGAAAGGACCGGCATTACTACACTGCTCAAGCCTGATAGGATCACTTTGGTAAAGATATCCACAGTGCCCATTGCTCTGCCCAAAAGCCCGACTGGTGCTAAGCCTAGGACTTTGCCAACCACTAATTCTGGTAGCCCAAGGCAGATTTCTCGGATAATGCTTGTTAGGCTAGTTTGAGAGGCGAAGCTGAAAACGTGTTTCATTTGACCTAAGCTCGGCTTTAGTGAAAACCAAGCGGGCCGAAAAAAATTTAATCCGATCACTGTAACGATGATACCCGCTAGGGCTGCCCAGGCTAAACTGATTGGACCGTAACCCAGGTATGCAAGTAGCACTGAGACCAGAAGATGCGTGCATGAGCTACATAATTTGACGATGTATATTGGGCCAAACGAAAGCTCCCGCCGTAAATAAGCCATCGTCACCGACCCAAATGGGATCAGTGCGAAATTGAAGGCCAGAACTAACAAGACATCCTTGAGTTTCGGACTTCCGTAAAAGTTGCTGATGTAAGGGCTGGCAAAAAGCGTTAATAGACAAAGCGCGAGGCCGATACCCAGATTTAGCGCAAAGGCGGCCTGTAATCGCTCGCCAGTGAGTTCTTTCTCTTGAATAACATAGGGACCAATGCCAAATTCGCGTACGGTATTGCCCACGCCAACGAAAATCGACGCGATCGAAAAAATGCCCACTTCAGCGGGCGTGAGCAGTCTAGCGAGGATGACGCTGCTAATAAAACCTATGAATGTGACGGTGTATGTTTCACTAACCGAAAGCAAGAAGGACTTGCGTATTTGCATTTTTGCGTCTTTCTGCCATGCTTGATGATTGACTTGCAACAAGGCTAACTGTACCACGGCCTAGTCATCCAATAATGCGCTGTAGTGAGGGCCTCGGCTTACTACCTCAATTGTTGCACAAAAACTTTGAATAATCGGCAACGGTATTTGATTTAAACCTACCCATGAGAATCGATCTCAGAATAGACGAGCCTATAGAAAAAGAGGGTCAGGTCGTCTGGACCAGCGTAATCGAGATGCCACAGGGTGAACGGGAGCCGTTATGGTTCCGGCTGCCCGTTGGCCAACCAGGCTTTACGATTACAAATCATGATCCATTTGTACTGGCTACCTTGTTTTACGCTATGCGCAAAGGGTTGCCGATGCACGTCCATGGTTGTGTCTCGCCATCGTTACTACGCAATTTGGAAGAATTCCAATGGGTGTGGGCTACATGTAAACCAGACCTTTATCACAAAGTGGAAATCACGGCCGATCGAGAGGAAGAAGCCGCAACTGCAGTCGGGCCTGAACGCACGATTTGTGCTTTTTCTGGCGGACTAGATTCAGCTTTTGCGATCTATCGACACAAGACAGAGCAAGCCGTTCGATTGAATCGCAACATCACTGCCGGGCTGATGATCGACGGTTTTGACATACCCCTTGCCCAGCCCGAGACATTCGAGCGGGCTTTTGCGAACTCGACGGCCATGCTGAGCAGTTTGGATGTGCAGGCTATGCGAGTTGCGACTAATTTCAAGACCATCTATCCCGGTTCAATTTGGCGACATGTGTTTGGCATAGGCGTTGCTGCTTGTGCGAGTCTTTTTAAGGGTGAGTTTCAAGTAGGCATAAAGGGTAGCGAGCATCCCTATTCAAATATGGTTATACCTCTTGGCTCAAGCCCGCTTACCGATTGGATGTTTTCCTCGCAGTCCTTTACCTTTGTCCACGATGGCGCGGCCTTCACACGGAATCAAAAGGCTGCCATGGTTACACAGTGGCCCGAGGCTATGCGGAGATTGAGGGTGTGCTGGGAAGGTAAACAACTGGATCGCAATTGTGGTCAATGCGAAAAGTGTTTGCGAACAATCCTAAACTTCAAAGTAAATGGTGTCGAAAAACCGCTGTGCTTGCCGTTTGATGTGACTAGCAGTCAGATACTTAATTTGCACGGCATGCACGAAGGGCTTATTTTAGAGTTTGAAGAAATCCTTGATGCTGCGAAACGGATTAATGTCAAAGCGAAGTGGGTCGGTGCACTTGAGTTAACCTTGAAATGGAACCGGCGCCAGTTGGGTCGTGATCGGGCGCTTCCGGAGCGCATCCGCGCAAAAATTTATCGCAAACTCGCTGATAAATGGCCAGTTTTGTAGCGGTAATCGACCCAAATATCGCCCGGAGAGACGCGTTTTTACAAGCAGCCGGAAAAACGCTATCGCCGATACCTGGCCTTCAAGATGGCGCGTTGGAGGTGGGCGATTTTGGATTAATCTGGACAGCTTTTCCCGGAGCACCCATCAATGTTGGGACAACAGCAAGCTCGGCTGCCGTCGTATTCGGCACGGCGATTTTGCCGGACTCGGATCAGTCGATTGAAGCTGCTGACTTGATCCGTCTGTGGGAGCCTTCCGACATTTCAAGCGCTATTTGTCCATTCGATGGATTTCATGCCGCGCTTAGGTACAACCTTAATCATGGTCTGCTTGTCGGGGTGGATTTACTGGGTATGTTCCCAATTTATTGGTGGCATGATCAAGATGTGACGGTTGTAAGCTCGTGTCCTGACATGTTTCGTCTACACCCAAATTTTTCTGTTCGGCTCGATATGGCAGGCCTGGCTGGCATCCTGGCCTCCATGCACCTTATTGGTGGTAAGACGTTACTACAGGGCATCAGGCGGCTCGCAGCCGGCCACCTTTTGCTTGCCAAACCGGGTCAATCGCCCAAGGAAATTTTGCAGTACAAAATGCCGGTTTCCAATGAATATTTCGACTTGCCATTTTCTGCTCATGTTGATCTGTTAAATGAGACCATGGCTCGTACCATGCAGCGACATACCAGGGCATCGAGAGCCACCGGCATGTTGCTCTCCGGTGGCCTGGATTCTCGCCTCTTGGCGGGCTATATGAGCACGCAAAGCGGCAAGATAAACACACTTACTTTTGGTGCGAAAACGGACTACGAGGTGGAGTTCGCTACCCTGGTCGCCAAACAGCAGGGATTTGGTCATATCGTCGTCCCGTCGACCCCTAGTCAACCGGAATGGTGTGCAGAGACGCATGCAACCCAAACCCATATAGCATCAGGGTTTAACTCACCTGAATATTGGGGTGTTCACGCCCATCTGAAGAATTTAGGCCCGGCCTTTGTAGCCGGTTATGCCTTGGATGCACTCATTGGCACCCACTGGAGTTGGCCTTACGATGGCATCAAAAGAACATTTCACTTTGACACTCTATATACTAGACTAAACGGTTACGGCGTCCCTGAGAACATACTAGGTGATCTGCTCAGTCCCAATTTTGACCATAGTCTCGTCCAGGATATTAAGGAGGTCATTAGATCGACCTATCTATCTTTTCCCGGCGACGGTTACCAGCGGGGCATGGGTTTCGAGTTGTTTAATCGGCAACGCTACCACGTGGGTAGGATTGCGTGGATGATGTCGTTTGGGTCTTGGCCGGTGTTACCGGCACTCGATCAGGCTTTGATCAAGTTAGCGGGTTCGATTCCATTTTCGTCTTGGAGTGAACGCTTGGCGGAAGAACAGCTTGTCAGGCGCTATTTTCCCAAGCTGGCGGAGATTGGCCTAGATCGTAATTCCGACGATACTACTCCGCTGAGTCCTCGGATAAGAAATATCGTGGCGCATGCAGCTAGACATAAATTGATAGACCTTGCCAGCAAGTTAGGGATCAAACACAAGCAAGTTGAGCGTCGTTATTATCACCAGCTATATGACATCAATTCTCCAGCATGGCAGAGGGTGCGAGTACGTGCCGAATCAGGCAGGGACAAAATGGAGGCACTCTTTGCATCCCACGCGCTACGCCGCTACTTACCTCCGCCGGGCGATACCATCGCATCGAACAGGCCGGTTTTGGAGTTCTCCGGCAGAAAAATATTGATAGGCCTGATGCTGTGGGGAAAAAAATATTTATAGAAGCGCCGAGTTTCACAATGGAAAAAAACGCATGCCATAATTTATTGAACCGCTACCATAACTTTACAGAGTGACGAGGTCCAACTAGTGATGTCCGAGTATGAAAAACCACTTAAAAATTCCCTGGCCGAATCGTCCGATCGGGAGTTTCTGTTCGTTAAGCCGGGAGGAAATTTTGGTGACCAACTCATCTACATGGGTATGGATAAACTCGTCCGCGATCTTAAATTGCGCGGACAAACCATTTCAGCAAAGGAGTTTTTAGAGAGCCCCCCGCCGACGGACAAGGTAATCTATATCCATGGCGGCGGTGGTTTCAATCCCTGGTGTAGCGGTATGGTGATGAAGATTTTCGAGCATGCGATTCAGCGCGAAGGAAGCACCGTAATCCAAGGGCCGCAAACCGTTGAGGAAGATCAGAGTTATGTCGGATCCGAGTTTCTGAGCAAATTTGGATCTTACCGCGCCGCAAGCGTCACGATATTTGTGCGGGATAAAACGTCGTTATCTGCGTTAGCGGGCAAGCTCCCCGGCGGGTTCAAGCTGTTATTGGATCACGACACAGCGTTTCATCTCACCGCTGCCGATCTTCTCGACGGCGAGCCATTGTCGGAGCGCTATGAGCTGCTCGGCCTTCGCGAGGATAACGAGCAGCCGGAGCAGGAAATATCGGTGAACGCGAGCGCGGGTGTGCGGCTTGACCCTGCGGAATTCGCCCTCAGTTTCAAGCATTGGGTCAGGTTGCATGCCCAAGCACGACGCATCATTACCAATCGCACTCACTCAGCCATAGCAGGCACAATTCTAGGGAAGCCGACCACACTCTTGCCGGGCGTTTATCACAAGAACAAAAGCGTATGGGAATATTCCTTGCGAGATAAGGGTGTCAAGTGGATGGACACTGGTGATCTCAACATGGCATTCGAAAATCGACGCGATAGCCCGGGGTGGTTTGAGAAATTACCCCTGGCGCAGAAACTTGCCAGTAGCTGGAAGGTGCAGCGGGCAATAAAATATCTGCGAGGGGTACCACTCGCCTGATAACGGCTACGCCTTACGCTGGAGTGCATATGATCAAACTCAATACCGCATCGGTGGTTTCTTTTGGCAGGCGATATTAAGTCATGCAAGCGATGAACCACGGGGCTGCTGTTGGCGTGTCGGTGATCATCGCCACCATGGCGAGTGCGCAACGTAAACAAAGTTTGTTTCGTGCTATCGACAGCGTTCGTATTCAGCTTGAAGTTGAGGTTGAGCTGATCGTCGTTGTGAATGGCTCGTATGCCGACCCGGAGGTGCTCAAGCAACTGATGGCTGCCTCAGATCTCAAAGTCATTCGTCAGGAAGAGGGAAACCTGCCGCGGGCACTACGCAACGGCAGGGAACAGATCAGCAAACCTTGCTTTGCATTTCTTGATGACGATGACGAATATCTTCCCGACACACTCGCCCACAGAGTAAATCTCTTAATGGATCGGCCCGATGCCGATCTCATCATTTCCAATGGCTATTACATAGACCTCTCGGGTTCGAGAAGTGTCTACCTCTCGCAGTTCGAGGAAGCAAAAAGCGATCCGCTTGGTTCGCTGGCGCGATTCAATTGGTTAGCTTCTTGTGGCGGTATATACCGCACGGCAACGATTGCTAAAGACTATTTTGACGGCAAAACCCAGTACTTTGAATGGACATACTTGTCGCTCAAAATCGCGCTCGACAAGAAGATTTATTTTGATGACGTGCCCGCGTACCTTATCCATCAATCGCCGACGTCACTGTCGCAAAGCGATGCGTATCTGCGGGCTGAGGTGGAATTCTTACGTCACGTTGTGCAGATGCCGTTGCCGGATGAATTACGCCGGGCCATGCGCATCAAACTTGGCCGCGCGTGTCATAACCGTTCGGATTATTTACGATCCAAAGGCGAGCGCTCGGCGGCATTGAAGTTTCATCTGCTCAGCCTGAAAGAGCCGGGTGGCTGGCAATATCTATCGTACTCCCGAAGAATTTTGCTCTAGCACAGTAGTAAGATTCTGCAGCGCTTTAATACCCCAAAATCATGCGGGCCTGAGCAGCACAACAGCATTGCCGTTCCAGGCATGCTGCCCAGAGAGCCGCTCTGGTATTGGCTCTCAGGCAATCATTTTTTTAGTTTTGTGCATTCGTATCTGTCTGTTTAAAAACCTTCGCCCATTTAGCGGCGTCCGCGCGCATCTGGGTCGCGAGTTGTTGCGGTGTACTCGCGACGAAATCGACTCCTAAGCTGGTCAATTTTTTTCGCACGTCAGCAAGGTTGAGTATCGCGACGATTTCGCGATTCAATTTTGAAATAATTTCCGGCGCTGTTTTACCGGGCGCAAAGAAACCGAACCAGGCGGCAAATTCGTAGCCCGGTACGCCTGCTGCAGCTATGGTAGGCACATCCGGCAAGACGGCGCTACGTACAGCGGTGCTGATGCCGAGTGCTCGCAATCTTCCGGATTTGATGTGGGGCAGCACTGACGCAAGCGGATCAAAAATCATTTCAATTTGGCCACCGATGACGTCGGGCTCCGCTTGGCCGCTTCCCTTATAGGGCACGTGGGTCAAATTCACCTGTGCCAACAATTTGAATAATTCCGCGGCAAGGTGCAACGATGTGCCGTTGCCTGCAGATGCGTAGTTGAGGCCGCCTGGTTTTGTTTTAGCAAGAGCGATCAGTTCCTTCACACTATTCGCGGCTAGGCCGGGATAGACGGCGAGTACGTTCGGGATGGTGACCGCTAACGAAATCGGCGCAAAATCTTGGATGGGATCGTAGGGCAGCTTGTCTTGCAGATAGCCGTTTGTCACCAGGCTCAACCCCGTGATCATGAGCGTATAGCCATCCGGCGCCGCTTTGGCGACGATGTCGTGACCGATATTGCCGCCGGCGCCAGGCCGATTGTCTACTACTACGGGCTGGCCCAACCGCTCGCTCAATTTTAGCGCGATGGTTCGTGCGGTAATGTCGGTACCACCACCCGGCGTGTAGGGCACAACAATCTTGATTGCCTTGGTCGGATAAGTTTGTGCGAACGTATCAAGAGTAAAGCAGAGCGTGAGCAACACAAATATTTGCGACCATGGGAAGTCGGATTTCGCGGCTGATGCCATCATGTTTTGCTCCGTTGCTTGAGAAACTCACGCATTTTTTCTTGCGGCAGGCCGGTTCCATAGGCGATTTTGTTGGCTTGAATCGCCGCCTCTATTGCAGCATCGAAGTTCGCTTGCGTGACTTCGCGGAAGCGCCGCTTGGTGAGCGCCACAGCTAACTGCGGTTGGGCTGCCAGCTCGTTCGCCACGGCAACGGCCTTGTTCAACACTTCGTCGCGCGGCACTAATTGCGTCAGCAGTCCCAAGCCGTGGGCTTCGCTGCCGGTGATCAATTTTCCGCTTAACGATAATTCGACGTTCTTACCGTGAGGTAAAAATTCGCTCATCAAGTATGATCCGATGACGCTGGCAAGGCCCGCACGAACTTCCGGTTGGCCGATGCGCATCTCGGCATAGCCTATGCGCAGGTCACACAGCAAGCCAATTTGAAATCCCGCACCGGCAGCCACGCCGTTGAACGCGGCGACGATGGGTTTTTCAAATTCACGCAAACTTTGAAACATCAGACGCTGGTGCTGTAACCATACAGCGACGTCATCCTGTGAAAACGCGCTGGCCTCCTCCAAGTCCTGGCCCGAACTGAAGGCGCGCTCGCCCGCGCCGGTGATAACGGCCGCGCGCACGGCATCATTGCGCTGCGTGGACTGCAATATCGCAATCAGCGCATCACGCATTGCAGTGTTTAATGCATTCATCGCCTGAGGTCGATTGAGTGTAATGGTAAGGATGCTATTCACGTTCGTGCTAGTTAGAATTAGCATGTTGTCCATGGCATTGAAGTCAAAGTGATTCGGGTTGCCCCAGCATGATTGCGCCTTGCTTGTGCAGCGTGTCGATACGTTCGTTATCATAGCCGCACACGGTGCGAAGCACGGCGCGAGTAGCGGTGCCGAGTTTCGGAGGATAGGTCAGGGCAGTACTACTATGATACTTGAATGGATTGCCGAGAAACTGCATCGCCACGCCACTGACCGGGTGGGGAAGATTTTCAACCATATTGCGTATCGTCGCCAATGGTTGTTTGACCGCTTCAGCCACGTTGTTGACCTTGCCCACGGGTACCCGCGCTGCTTCAAGTTGGCGAACCCAGTGATCACATGGGGCCGTGGCAAATATCTTCTCAAGCTCAGCGGCGAGTTGCGCGACGTGCTGGATGCGTAACGCGGGCGTTGCGAAGCGCGGGTCTGTGTAGAGCGCAGGCGCGTTGAGCGCGGCGCAGAAAGGTTTCCAGAATTGCTCCGTGGTTGCCGAGATTGCGATATCACGCCCATCAGCGCAACGAAACACCTCGCTGGGTGCAACCATCGCGTGGCGGGTGCCCAAAGGCTGCGGCATGTCGCCCGATACGAAATAGTTTTGCGCTTGCCAAGTAAGCATGGCAAGTTGACAGTCGAGTAAGGATATTTGAATCTTCGCGCCGACATTGTTTTTTAGTGCGTGGATGACGGCCGCGAGGATCCCGTTTGCAAGATACAGCCCGGCGGCCAGGTCGGCCACTTGATAACCGACGCGCGTCGGCCTGCCGTCGATCTCACCGGTGATGCTCATAATGCCGCCTAGCGCTTGAGCGATGATGTCGAAAGAGGGCCGCGTGGCATAAGGTCCTTCATCATGCAGGCCGATCAACTGGCCGACGACGATGCGCGGATTGATCGTGATAAGACGTTCAAAGTCGATACCCAGCCGAACCGGCACATCGGGTGCGAAGCCGTACATCACTACGTCTGCTTGCTTCACCAGATCATCAAATACGAGCCGTCCTTCGCTGTTTTTAAGGTCAATGACAACACTTTTTTTGCCGCGATTAATGGACAGAAAAAACGATGAATCGCCTTCAAAGTAGTAGGGTGGATAATGGCGAGCCTGGTCACCGTCCGGCGACTCCACCTTGATGACCTCGGCGCCGAGTTGCGCAAGAATCTGGCTGGCAAACGGCCCACCCAGCACCCACGTTAGGTCCAGTACGCGTAGCGACGACAACACAGCACATTCCTCCGATTAGTCCTTCTCCTATTGTAGAATAGGCGCTCGTTTACTGGAGCAATTTGTGTTCAAGATTCCCCTCATCGACTTGGTCGCGATGCTTTGGTTTTTTGTCGGCTGGGTGGGTTACAGCATCTTTGCCGCGCGCCGCGCCTACACGAGTCACAGTTTGGTCTCGGCGATGCGCCGCTATCGGCGGCAATGGTTCAGCCATATGCTGACGCGGGAAAACCGCATCGGGGACATCGCAGCGCTAAACAACTTATTCACCAACGCAACGTTTTTTGCCTCCACATCGATTTTAATTATGGGTGGGCTGGTTGCCTTATTGGGCACAACGGACCAGGTTATGAACGTAGTGTCCGACTTACCCTTTGCACGCTTGGAATCCGAGTTTGTCTGGCGCATTAAGATCATCCTGCTTATCTTAGTTTTTGTCTACGCGTTTTTTAAGTTCACGTGGTCGCAGCGTCAATTTAATTTTTGCACGATCTTGGTGGGCGCCGCGCCGCCGCAAACAGAACAACCTGAACAGCATGCTGGGTATATCGACATGATCACTACCGTCGCCAGCCTATCGGCAGAGAATCTCAACGAAGGATTGCGCGCCTATTACTTTTCCATGGCGGCGCTCGCTTGGTTTTTCCATCCTTGGTTATTTTTTCTTGCAACGGCGCTGGTGGTGTTTATTCTTTATCAGCGCGAATTTCAATCGCGAACGCTCGAGGCTTTGCAACGGGGCAACGGGACTAACTAACGCTTTATTCCTGAAACGCTTCCTCGCGTTTCTTCCGCAAATTAGGCGCGATCACCAGCAACAATAGCGCTGCGGCGATGACTAGAAGCGCAAGGCTCAGCGGCCGCGTCAAAAATACGCTCCAGTCTCCGCGCACCGTGTTAATTGATCGACGCAATTCTTCTTCCATCATGGGACCGAGCACAAACGCGAGCAAAAAGGGTGCGGGTTCGCAGTCTAATTTGATCAGGATGTAGCCGAGCAGGCCAAAGAAAGCCATGAGCACGATGTCAAGCGTGCTGCTGCTCAGGCTATAAACGCCGACACAACAAAACATCAGGATCGCAGGGTAAAGCAGGCGGTAGGGCACTTTCAACAAACGTACCCAAATGCCAATCAGCGGCAAGTTAAGCAACACCAACATCACATTGCCGACCCACATGCTGGCGATCATGCCCCAGAATAGTTGCGGCCGTTCCGTCATGACCTGTGGCCCGGGCTGTATGCCTTGAATGATCATCGCGCCGACCATCAAGGCCATTACTGGGTTTGATGGAATACCCAAAGTCAGCATTGGTATGAACGACGTTTGCGCCGCCGCGTTGTTCGCGGACTCCGGTCCCGCGACGCCCTCGATGGCGCCTTTGCCGAAGCGCTGCGGATCAGCCGCCATGCGCTTCTCCAGGGTATAGGACGCGAACGAGGCGAGCACAGCTGTTCCGCCGGGCAATATGCCTAACAGCGAGCCCAGACCGGTGCCGCGCAGGATGGCTTTCCAAGAGTCGCGTAAATCCTGGCGCGTAGGCCATAGCCCTGACAAATGCGAGGTGAACACTTCGCGCTTCTCCCTGAGTTCAAGGCTGCGAATAATCTCCGCTATGCCGAACATACCCATGGCAACGATGGCGAAACCAATACCATCCGACAGATTGGAAATGCCGAAGGTGTAGCGCTGCGTGCCGGAGGTCACGTCGGTGCCGACCAAGCCAAACAACAGCCCGAGCACGATCATGGCAATGGCTTTGAGCAACGAGCCGTGGGCGAGCACTACGGCGGCGACCAAGCCAAGCACATAGAGCGAAAATCGTTCCGGTGGGCCAAACTTAAATGCGAGACTGGCAAGCGGTGGGGCGAAAGCGGCGATAAGCAATGTACCCACACATCCGGCTACGAACGAGCCTATGGCCGCAATGGAGAGCGCCGCACCGGCGCGGCCCCGGCGAGCCATTTGATAGCCGTCGAGCGCAGTGACCACTGAAGATGCCTCGCCGGGCAGGTTCACCAAGATCGCCGAGGTCGACCCGCCATATTGCGCGCCGTAATAAATCCCTGCGAGCATAATCAACGCGGATTCCGGTGGCAGATTGAACGTGATCGGCAGGAGCATTGCTATGGTCGCCACGGGACCGATGCCTGGCAGCACACCGATCAACGTACCTAGGGTCACACCGATAAAGCAATACAATAAGTTGCTCGCGGTGAACGCGACCGCGAAGCCAATACGAAGGTGTTCAAATAGGTCCATAGGCTAAGACCAGGGCCAAACTTTGATGGTCAGACCGAGGCCGTAGACAAACAGTCCCAGCGCAAGCGCGGCCAAGCCAACGCACAACAGCGCGACGTCGCGGGCGCGGACATCCCACGCGGCAAGGCCTGCGACGATGACCATCACCACTGTAGCGGCAACTAACCCGGCAACGTCCAACAATACGGCGAACAGAATAATCGCCGCCAAAACCAAGCTCAACGGCCGAAACTGAATTTTAGCGATAGGCGGGCCGCTTAAGCTAAATGAGCGAGCGGCAATGATCACGCCTAAAGCGCCGAGCAACGCGCCGAGCAGCGCCGGGAAATAGCCTGGCCCCATGCGCGTTGCCGTGCCGAACGAATACTCGCGGCCAATAAAAAAAGCCGCGACGCCAAAGCCGATAAAAATCACGCCGGCAAAAAAGTCCTGCGGGTGGCGGACAGAGAGCGCCAAGATACATCCTCCGAGAATTGTTCTTGCGGTCATTGTTGCGTGGTGCTGGCGTTCCGTCAACTCTATTCTGGCTTCCAGGACAATTGGCTGACTAGAGTTATGTTGTTAACATGCACCGGTTACCGGCTAGAAAGATTTTAAGTGAGTGATCAGCAAGCAGCGTGGACCCGCCCTTCGGTCAAGGAGTTTCAGCTCGCGCGTATCCGACGAATTCTTCGTTGATCCGTATATATTTATGACGCGCTGCGCGAGCCTAGCCCGTTCCACCCGTTGCAGGGTGGCGGAATATTTCTCACTCGCTCTGAAGATGTTGCGGCGGTTTATCGCGACAAACGCGCCAGCTCCGACAAGCAAAAAGAATTTCGTCCGAAGTTTGGTGACAGCCCGTCGTTTGAGCACCACACGACCAGTTTAGTTTTCAGCGATCCGCCGTTGCGTTCACGCGTGAGGTGCTTGATCATGGGTGCGTGGAACCAACGCGCTATTGCGCACATGGAATCGGGTATAGATGCCCTAGTGGCGAGCCTCTTGGAGGAGTTTGCCGAGCAAAATCAGGCGGATTTGATCGCTGATTTTGAGGCCCGTATTCCTGTCGAGGTCATCGGCAATTTACTTGAAGTGCCGCGCGACGAACGCGAGCCATTGCGCGATTGGTCGCTGGCCATTCTTTCCGCCCTTGAGCCCGCGCCTAACCAAGCGGTTCTTGAAAAAGGCAACACAGCCGTGAGCGAGTTTGTCGATTATCTACGCGGGCTGGTTGTCAAGCGACGGCGTCATCCGGCGAGATCCTGAGAGCGATATGTTGACGCGTTTGATTCAGGGGGAAATCGACGGTGAAAAATTCACGGAAAACGAATTACTGCATAACTCAGCGAGGTGAGTCCCCGGCTCTGCCGGGGGGTCATTTAATTTTGCATTTTCCTACTCAACTCCGGCCACGAAACCACGACGAACCTAATGGGCAATGGTCTGCATGCACTGATGACCCATAGCGATCAGCTCAAGCATTTGGTCGCGCAGTCGGAACTGATAGCCAGTGCCGTTGAGGAATTGCTGCGCTTCGAAAGCCCCTTAAAGCTTAACAATCGCATCGCCAGCGTTGACATGAAAATAGCGGGGCACTTCATGCCTGCCGGCACATTTATTACGCTGGGTGTGGGTGCGGCGAATCGTGACCCGGCTCAGTTTGCGCGACTTGAACAACTCGACATCGCCCGCAAACCCAATCGCCATCTTGCTTTCGGCCATGGGGACCACGCCTGTGCCGGGATGAATGTAGCGCGGTTGGGGGCACGAATTGGAATCGGCCGGCTAGGTAAATATCCCCTGGCAAAGCCGGGGGCTTTAAGTTGTAAGCCGCTCAAAGCGGCTTGGCGGGGTCGCTAACGCGGCTCACGTCTTGGACGTGTCCTCCGCTGGACTCACCTATCCGTCAAACTTCTACTGCCTCCCCGGCAAAGCCGGGGGGTCTCCCGCTGACGCTAGCATTTACCCCAAAATTTCATTGTTAAGACCTTGATTGAAAATTAAAAATATTCATTCTGCCCATAAAGTGGTGCTGCTCGCGGAGGCGTCGCTTTTTTGTCATAATAGGGCGACGTTATTTTAAAGATTCACAGCCTATTGCGGTTGCTTTTTTAAATAACGTTTTATAACAGATCAATAACCTCTGGAGGTTCTATGTCTTTCACCCAATCGAAGTTGGCGCTCGCGCTGGCATCGTGCGTGTTGCTCTCGACCGCAGCATTTGCCGCAGAAGAAATTCAAGGCGGTGCGGTCACGATGGCGAAGCCCATGTCGAGCAGTCTCGTGCCGGTCACGCAAGCGATGTTGAGCGCCTCGGAATCCGATGGCAAACATTGGCTGCATTCGAACGGCAGCTATGCACAAACACGCTTCTATCCCGCTTCTCAAATTAACTCGGGCAACGTTGCTAAGCTGAAGCCCGCTTTCGTGTTCCAGACTGCTGTCATGGAGTCTATGGAAACCGCGCCGCTGATCGTGAACGGGGTGATGTTCCTGACCACCTCCTACAACCATGTCTACG
>JBDSJK010000192.1:0-3409 GCA_039917535.1 Burkholderiales bacterium | reverse complement strand
CGTTCGATTCGTGTTCGGGGCGCCACAGCGAATAACGACTCTTTTGGGTTCCACTTAGCCACCGCATGCAGCTCACTGAAAAAAATGTTTATCTGGGTACCCTCATTGCGCTTTTGTTATTAAGCGTCACCTGTGTAGGGTTCAATTCCCTGCATAGTACGGCACGCTTTTCTGCTACTGACGTACAAACATCGTCGGCAACACTAAAAATGTCAGCGGATAGCGGCATTATCACGCTAACAGGCACCCTGCCTGACCAAACGACAAAAGCGTCGTTCATCAATGCGGCAGAAAAGGTTTTTGGTTTGTCGAATGTGGTTGACCATCTTGAGACCAAAGCAACCGTTCGTCAGCCCGAATGGCTTGATTCGGCAAAAGCGGCATTCCCGCTATTAAAGTCGGGCATCCAAAATGGAATGCTTGTGTTCAAGGATAAAACCGTCGAGGTTCGCGGGCAGGTCGCCGGTGAGGAGGCCAAGACTAAGATTCTCCGCGGCTTGGGCAACACTGCCGGGACAGAACTCACCGTCAACGACCAGTTGCAAGTTGCTGGCTGGAAATCAGCGAGAGACAAAAAAGCCGGAGCGCTGCAAAATAAACTAAACGAGCAGCTGTTCGGAAAATCAATCGAGTTCAACACGAGTAGCAGCCACTTGAGCAACGATAGTGCCAAATTGCTTGACGCAATTGTGGCTATACTCAAGTCGGACCCTAACGCAAAGGTTGAAATCTCAGGGCACACGGATGGCCATGGCAAAGAGGATAAGAACGTGCGTCTCAGCCAGCGGCGCGCCGAAGCCATAAAGAAATACCTCCTTTCAAAAGGGATTAAGGAAGCGCGGCTAAGCGCAATGGGATATGGCTCGTCGCGGCCTATTGCGGATGACAGTACCTTCGATGGTCAACGGCGCAATCGCCGCATTGAATTTCTAGTTCAGGAGTAGCCATGGTAGGCGTCGCATCACAAATTATTTTTTGTATTTTCCTCGCGGCGGCAATTGGTTTTGTCGCAGGATTTTTGATTCGCGGTATTCGTCATACGGCACGCATTGCCGATATCGAGCGTCTTTGGCAATCGCGTTTAGCGGAACGTGATCGGCAACTTGTTGAGTTTCACACCTCGCCTGAGAGCGCTAATTTCAGCGCCGTGGCGGAGGACGTCGCGCCCGCCGCCGTGAGTGTTGCCGAAACTCCGGTCGTAGGTGATGCGATGGAGACGCTGCTCGAGGTTAGTAACACAACGACCGTAGAACCGGTTGCAAATCTCGCCGAGCCAGGGGTCAGTAGCAATGAGCCCAATCACTTTGAGAGTAAGTTAACCCAGGCCCTCAGCTTAATCGAAAAACTCGCCCGCTCGCAGGAGCGCATGGAGAATGAAATGTCGGCCTTGCGCAAAATCGTGCCCACTAGCGAATTCAAGCTCAAACCACCCAACGTCAAGAGTTAACGCGCTCGGCTTTTACTCGTCTTAGGCTCCAATATGCTCGCTAAACTGACGCAAAGCGCCGCTAGTTTTCAAACGCAGGATGCAAAATCTCATTCGCATGTTTTGTGCGTTATCCCGGTTGCGAATGATCTGAGCAATGATTTGCCGTTACCGGGCATTTCCGTCCTGCGCGCTAAACTCAGCCGACGCAAGATGAAAGCTGTAGAGCTTGTATCCACGCCAATCTCGGGGGAGATCGACCACGGGACCTTAGCCGCGTGGGTGATGTTGGACACGAGTAAATCTATTTTTGAGCAACTGACGTCAATACGCAAAGCGCTATCTTTATTACTGGAAGAATCCGCAGCGCGTATTGCAATTTGTATCGACGGTGATAAGAATTTTCGCGAACACGCGGCACGCCTTGCCGTCTATGTGGCATGGGTCAACGGCACCGAACTACCCAGCAGAAAGAAGCCCACCAAGAAGAAAGCGCTTACCGGTATTTCGCTGTTTGGCGTAATGCTTAAGGATAAGGGCGTGCGGGAAGCGGCGATCGCTGAAGGGAATATACTGACTCGGTCACTCACCATGTTGCCACCCAATGAGCTCACCCCCGCGCACTATCGCGACGGCATTACCAAACTAGCAAAGGCCCACGGCTGGAAGCAAGAAACCTATGGCCTGAAAAAACTACGGAGGATGGGCGCAGGAGCGTTTGTTGCCGTTGCCCAAGGCAGCGACGAAGCCGATGCGGCCATCGTACATTTGCGTTATCGAAGCAAGTCAGCAAAACTAACCATCGCGCTGGTTGGCAAGGGAATTTGCTTCGATACCGGCGGCCACAATCTCAAGCCGGCAAAGTACATGTACGGTATGCACGAAGATATGAATGGCTCCGCAGTGGCTCTGGGAGCCCTTCTCTCGGCAACCCGCCTCAAGCTGCCCGTGAATATTGATTGCTGGCTTGCCCTTGCACAGAATCATATTAGCCCCAGGGCCTATAAACAAAATGACGTGGTAAAAGCGCTAAACGGCACGACGATTGAGATTGTTCATACCGATGCGGAAGGCCGCATGGTGCTCGCCGATACGCTCACGCTTGCGGCGCGCGACAAGCCTGACCTTATCGTCGATTTTGCTACGCTCACCGGCAGCATGCACGTGGCGCTTGGCTCACGCATGAGTGGAATATTCGCCAATCGAGCCGAATGGCAACAGCGCGCCGTCCTGGCGGGAAACATCACGGGCGAGCGAGTTTCCGCCTTTCCCATGACGGGAGACTACGACACGGCACTTGAAAGCAAAATCGCCGACGTTAAACAATGCAGTGATGACGGCCATGCCGATCATATTCTCGCGGCGCGGTTCCTTTCCAAATTTATCGATGATCGCGACTGGATCCACATGGATCTCTCAGCCAGTAGCCACACAGGCGGCCTCGGCGCGGTCGCCAGCGATGTCACTGGGTTTGGCGTCGCATGGACAATACAACTCCTCGGATCGGCTTAGCAAAGGTCCCCGAGGCGATGAGTTTGAACGTGCTGGGTTTGTGTATCAAGTAACTGCTAAGACGCTCACCGAAACTAAAATACCTTAACGGCAAACAATATTGAATTTGTTGGTCGGGGCGAGAGGATTTGAACCTCCGACCACTTGCACCCCATGCAAGTACGCTACCAGGCTGCGCTACGCCCCGAGAAGCACGATTATAGCTGCTTTCGAGGCTGAGTTGCTAGAGGCGCAACAACTCAAGAATCGCTTTGATCTCTCCACGAACACCAATTCCATCGGATTTCGCAGCTTTTCTGGCTGCGGCAGGGGACATTTCATCCAACCGGTTACGTGCACCGTTGATGGTGAAGCCCTCTTCATACAACAGCTCGCGTATACGCCGAATTAGCAACACTTCGTGGTGCTGATAATAGCGCCGATTACCACGCCGCTTGACTGGCTTGAGTTGTGTGAATTCTTGTTCCCAAT
>JBDSJK010000191.1:0-8921 GCA_039917535.1 Burkholderiales bacterium | reverse complement strand
ATGCCGTATTTCATGCCGAAATCCGAACGCTTGATGGTGACAGTCGTGTCGATACCACAGACCGTTTTTTTCAGAATGGGGTGCTCGCCGCAGCGGAAACCCGACGCGGCTAGCGTGACGGGCTTGGTGACACCGTGCAATGTCAGATCGCCTTCTGCGCCAACCACATTGTCGCCGTCAAAAATCAGCTTGCTGGATTTGAAGGTGATATCAGGATACTTGCCGGCATCAAAGAAATCTACACCCAACATGTGCTTGTCCCATTTCTCAAAACCCATATCGACGGAGCCCGCGTCGACTTTCAGATCCACGCTACCTGATTTAGCGGCAACGTCAAGCATGATCTTGCCGGAGCTTTTGTTGAAGCGGCCACGCTGAGTCGAGAAGCCTAAATGTTTTACTTCGAAAACCGGGTAGGTGTGATTGCTGTCGATGGTATAAGACTCGGCAGCCTGGGCTGCAGTGCTTGCGCCGATCACCATCGCCGTTGCGATACAAATGGACTTAATCATGTTTGTGCTCCTTTGGTTTGAAAGAGATAGCCCGCCACGTCTGCTAAGAATTTGGCGTACCAACCTATCGTAGCATCGCCGCGCTTAGCCGTAAAGAAATAGGAATCATTAGCGTTATTTTGATAGACGTACCAGCGACTCGAACGGGAATTTATTTGTCGCTTCGGAAGTTTGTTATGCGGCTTTCGGCCGGGTGCGTAGATAGGCGATTGCGCCGGGCAACAGCGACAGTACAATAATCGCAACAATCACCAAGGTGAGATTATTTTTGATGAACGGGATATTGCCGAATAGATAACCCGCGTAAGTCAGGCTCGCGACCCAAAGCGCCGCGCCGATTGCGTTGAAAAACGCGAAGCGCCAGGCACCCATTTGCCCTATACCGGCAACGAACGGTGCGTAGGTACGTAATATCGGCAGGAAACGCGAAATGACGATGGTCTTGCCGCCGTGACGCGCAAAAAAGCTGTTGGTTCGATTTATATATTCGCGTTTGAGAAATCGCGAATTCTTGTCGAGGAAAAATCGTTTGCCAAAATACTTGCCGATCTGAAAATTGACGTAGTTGCCCAAAAATGCCGAGATGATCAACAAGATGACGAGTTTATTGATGTCCATGCTGCCCAGTGCCGCGACGGCTCCGGCGACGAACAGCAACGAGTCGCCGGGCAAAAACGGCATGACGACTAAACCTGTTTCGGCAAAGATGATGAGAAATAAAATGACGTAAACCCACGCGCCGTAATTTTGCGCCAAGCTGCCGAGATGCACGTCAAGGTGGGCGAGAAAGTTAAACGCGTCGTGCAGATATTCCAAGTCTTTAACCTAGCAAATTATTATTGTTATTTACCGGCGAGACTAAACCGTTGCTTCCGTCGTCTGCTTTTTCTCGGGCTTAACCAAATCTTCGCGCCGCACACCCAGCCACATCACCAACGGACTGGCGACCAGAACGGAAGAATAAATACCGAACAAGATACCGATGGTCAACGCCAAGGCAAAATAGAACAGCGACTCGCCACCGAAGAACAACATCGAAGTCACCATCAACTGCGTACAACCGTGGGTGATAATGGTGCGGGACATGGTGCGCGTGATCGCGTTATCAATGATTTGCGGTGTGCTCAAGCCGCGAAGCTTTTTAAAATTTTCGCGGATCCGGTCGAACACCACAACGGACTCATTTACGGAATAACCTAATATCGCCAAGATCGCCGCTAACACCGGTAGGGAAAATTCCCACTGAAATAACGCAAAGAAGCCCAAGATAATCACGACGTCATGCAGATTGGCGATGATGCCCGCCAGGCCAAATTTCCACTCGAAGCGGAACGCGAGATAAATCACGATACCTACGGCAACTACCAGCAAGGCGATGAAGCCGTTCTCAACTAACTCTTTGCCGACCTGCGGCCCGACGAATTCGACACGGCGCTTTTGTACACTCGCGTCATCCTTGCTCAACGCCGTCATCACTGTTTCGGAGAGTTGTGCGGAGGTCACATCTTTCTTCAGCGGTAGACGAATCAACACGTCGCGGCTAGTGCCGAAATTCTGCACGCTGGGATCGGCGTAACCTAGCTGGCCGATAGTTTCGCGTATCTTATTTAAGTTGGCCGCTTCTTTGTAGCTGACTTCCATCACCGTGCCGCCGGTAAAATCGACGCTGAAATGCAGGCCTTTGGTGATCAGAAAAATGACCGCCAAGATAAACGTAATGACGGAGATCACGTTGAAGACCAGCGCGTAGCGCATAAACGGTATATCGCGCCGTATCTTAAAAAATTCCATGTGGTCTAGCCTTCGTTATAGGGTGGGGCTGTTAACAAACGCTGTCACGCGGGATTGGCATGGGCGGGATTCGCCTCGCGCCAATTGGTGTTGCCGATCGGTAGCTTGGCGATTTTCTTGCGGCTGCCGTAGATCCAGTTCACGATGCTACGGGACACCAGCACCGCGCTAAACATTGAGGTGATAATCCCCAAGCACAACACCACCGCGAAGCCGCGTATCGGGCCCGAGCCGAAAATCAATAGCGCCAGCCCAGCGATCAGCGTCGTGACGTTGGAATCCAAAATGGTTCCCCAAGCGCGCTTGTAACCCGCGGCTATGGAAGCCTGCGGCGAATTGCCGTTGCGTAGCTCTTCTCGTATTCGCTCGTTGATGAGCACATTGGCGTCAATTGCCATACCCACCGTCAACGCGATACCCGCCATGCCGGGTAATGTCAGTGTCGCCTGGAGCAATGACAGAATGCCGACCAGCAGCAGCACGTTAATCGCCAATGCGATCACCGAGATGAAGCCGAACACGTGGTAGTACAGCGTCATGAATACCGCAATGGCCAAAAAGCCAAACAAAGTTGAATTGAAACCTTTGGCGATATTCTCCTTGCCCAAGCTTGGCCCCACGGTGCGCTCTTCGACAATCTCCATGGGCGCCGCGAGGGAACCGGCGCGTAGCAGTAGCGAAATATCTTTTGCTTCTTCCGTGTCGCGCATGCCGGTGATTTGCACTCGACCGCCGCCAATTTCTTCCTGTATGGTGGGTGCTGTGACGACTTCCGCTTTACCTTTTTCGATCAGCAAGATCGCCATGCGTTTTTTGACGTTGGCGCGGGTGACCTCTTTGAAAATGTTTGCGCCCGCGCTGTTGAGATTGACATGAACCGCCGAGCGTCCGCTCTGGCTATCAAAGCCGGGCGATGCATCAGTGATGGAATCACCGGTGAGTTCTACTTGCTTCCTCACCAAAATCGGTTCGCCGTTACGCTCGATAAACAGTTCAGAGCCAAACGGAACTTGCCCTTTCTGCGCGTCGGCCACGCTGTGCTCATCGTCGACGAGGCGAATCTCCAGTGTTGCAGTGCGGCCCAGCAAGTCCTTGGCTTTTGCCGTGTCCTGCACACCCGGAAGCTGCACCACGATTCGATCTACACCCTGTTGCTGAATCACCGGTTCAGCGACACCAAGCTCGTTGACGCGGTTACGCAGCGTCAAGATATTTTGCTGGAGCGCCGCCTCCTGGATTTTCTTTTCCGCTTCCGGTCGCAAGGTGGTGACAATGCGCAGATCGTCCCCGCTGCCTTCGTCGGTAAAGGTTAGATCAGAATAACTCTTCGCGATTTCGTCGCGGGCGCGATCGCGGGTTGCGGCGTCGCGAAACTTCACGCTGACTCGCTTACTTTCGCGAGTCACGGACGAGTAGCGTACATCTTTCTTGCGCAGCAAACGGCGAATATCCGCCGCATCGCTTTCTGAGCGTTTATCGAGCGCGGCCTTCATGTCCACCTGCAGCAGAAAATGTACACCGCCGCGTAAATCCAGGCCTAAGTACATCGGCAGTGCACCAACGCGACGCAACCAATTTGGTGAACTCGACACCAGGTTAAGCGCCACCACATAGGAAGCATTCTTCTCGTCGGGATTCAGTTCTTTGCTGATGACATCCTTCGCTTTGATTTGCGAATCGGGATCGGTAAAACGAGCCTTAATACTGTTACCCTCGACCGCGATGCTGTTGGCGGGAACTCCGCCTTTTTTGAGCGCTTCTTCAATGCGACCCATCAGCGCCGTGTCTGCCTTTGAGCCCGTGCGCAGCGAGGAAACTTGCACAGCGGGCACTTCGCCAAAGAAATTAGGCAAGGTAAATAGCGCGCCGAGCAGCACGATTGTCCAGATCAGAATATTTTTCCATAGCGGATATCGGTTCATCAGTTTCTCAATGCCAACTTAGTTTGTACTTTTGATCGTACCCTTGGGCAACAGCGTGCCCACGGCTTGCTTTTGCACTTGGACGATCACATTGTCTGCGATTTCCAAACCGATAAACGTTTCACCGACTTTAGTGATTTTGCCCAGCATGCCGGCGGCGATCACTTCGTCACCCTTCTGCAGACTCCCCATCATCGCTTTTGCCTCTTTTTGACGTTTCATTTGCGGTCGTATCATCAAAAAGTACAACAGCACGAACATGAAAATAATGGGCAACATGCCCATCAAATCGCCACCCAGCGGACCGGCCGCCGTCTGTGCAAATGCCGAAGAAATCATTAGAAGCTCACATCTCTTAGCGAAATAAAGTTTTGAATTTTAACACGAAGTCGAGCGATTTCGCGTAAACGCCTTGACCGTGTCGGCGAGCGACCCGCTTTCGATGGCCGCGCGCAACTCATGCATTAGCGTTTGATAATAAAAGAGATTATGGATCGTATTCAGCCGCGCGCCGAGGATTTCATTGACCCGCTGCAGATGATGTAGATAACTACGCGAAAAATTTTGGCAGGTGTAGCAGCCACAGGTTTCGTCCACCGGCTTGATGTCGTCGCGATGGCGGGCGTTGCGTATCTTCACGTTGCCATACCGCGTGAACAGCCAGCCGTTGCGCGCGTTGCGCGTCGGCAGCACGCAATCGAACATATCAATGCCCTGGAGAACCGCATGGACTATGTCTTCCGGCGTGCCCACGCCCATCAAATAGCGCGGTTTGTCGGGCGGGAGTTGCGGCGCGGTGTGCGCCAGAATTCGCGTCATATCCACTTTTGGCTCGCCTACGGACAGCCCGCCGATCGCGTAACCGTCGAAGCCGATGTCCTGCAGGCCGCGCGCGGATTCGCGGCGCAAATGTTCATACATGCCGCCCTGCACAATGCCGAACAGCGCGTTCTCGTTGCCCTCGTGGCCGCGTTTGCTGCGTTCCGCCCACCGCAGCGACAATCGCATCGAATCGGCGGCGGCGGTTTCATCGGCGGGGTACGGCGTGCACTCGTCGAAAATCATCACGATGTCTGAATTCAGCACGCGCTGGATGGCCATGGATTGTTCCGGCGTAAGCATCAGGCGATCGCCATTGATCGGTGATTGAAAGCGCACGCCTTCCTCGGAAATCTTCCGCAACGCGCCTAGGCTCCACACCTGAAAACCGCCCGAGTCCGTGAGGATGGGCCCATTCCAGCCCATGAAACGATGCAGCCCGCCATGCTTTTCAAGTACATCTAGACCAGGCCGTAACCACAGATGAAAAGTGTTGCCCAACACGATTTGCGCACCGATTTCGTTGAGCTCCAACGGGCTCATGGCTTTGACCGTGCCATAGGTGCCAACGGGCATGAAGACTGGGGTTTCGAGGCTGCCGTGGGCAAGCGTCAAGCGGCCGTGCCTGGCCGCGCCAGAAGTTGCGAGCAATTCAAATTTCATGGCGCGGATGCTATCACACGCATTTCGCACCGTGCCAAGAGGCAATACCAGAGCGGCTTTCAGGCATGACCATGCCGGGAGTTAATACCCACGCGGCTCGTGGCAATGTGCGCTTTGAAGGTATCTGAATTATCTCCATCGGGTTGCTTAAAAACTCACCTTTATCATTCTGAGCGTAGCGAAGAATGACAAACCATTCGGTGGTGCTTTCTTTTTAGCAGCCTGCTAACTTGCTCGATCGATCCACATCGCATCCCCGTAACTGAAAAAACGAAACCGATCTTTTACTGCAAAAGCATAAGCACGCTGGATATTGTCGCTGCCGGCAAAAGCGGAAACGAGCATCAACAACGTTGATTTCGGCAAATGAAAATTCGTGATCAGCCGCTCAACTACGCGAAACTCAAACCCCGGTAGAATGAAAATATTCGTCTCGCCATAGCCGCTTGTTAGATCGCCATTCGCAGCCGCACCCTCGAGCGCGCGTAGCGTCGTCGTGCCCACGGCGGTAATGCGCCCGGCGCGCGCCTTGGTTGCGGCAATCGCTTCAACCGTTTTCTGCGGCACGTGATACCACTCGCTGTGCATGACGTGATCGGATAAATTTTCCACCCGCACCGGCTGAAACGTGCCCGCGCCGACATGCAGCGTGACACAGGCGATCTGCACGCCGTTTGCCACCAATTGTTGCAATAGAGATTCGTCAAAATGCAGCCCCGCCGTGGGCGCGGCGATGGCACCCGGTTGTTTGGCAAAAATAGTCTGGTAGCGATCTTCGTCGATCTCGTCAGGCGCGTGAGTAATGTAGGGTGGAAGCGGCAGCGCGCCGTGACGTTCCAGCAGATCAAGCACGCTTTCTTCGCCGTCAAAGCGCAGGTGATACAAATCTCGCGCCTTCTCCAACACCGTCACGCGCAATGTACCCGCGAGCAACAGCACGCTGTCCTCGCGTGGCGTTTTGCTGGCGCCCAGGTGTGCCAGCACCTCGTGTTCGTTCAGCACGCGTTCCACCAGCACCTCCACCGCGCCGCCACTTTCCTTGCGTCCGTGCAGCCGAGCCTTGATGACGCGGGTATCGTTCAGGATCAACAAGTCCCCCGGCGAAAACAGTTTGTTCAACTGGCTGAAGAGCAACTGGGATAACGCGCCGTTCTTGCCCAAACAAAGCAACCGGCTCGACGCGCGCTCCGGTAGGGGAAATTGCGCGATCAATTCGGTTGGAAGATTGAAGTCAAAATCGGAAGTGCGCATTGCCGTGAGAGCATACCATTTTCGCCGCCCCGCATTTCGCAACTGCAGTTGAACCCGACGTTATGACTAAACCGGCAGGGCGCGGCGAACAGAATTCTATATCTGCCGAGAAGTTTGCTGAACCCGCTCGTAGACAAACCCATCCTGGTTACACGCCGAACTTGAATAACAAGTGTCGGAAATTTTTACACTGGATTGTCCGACAGGGGCGGTTAAAAAAAACTTATCATATAAAACAGATAACTAAAAAAATGGCATGATATTTGCTTTTAAATCCTTGTAGGCCATCGCTAGATCCGGCCGTAAAAAACTTCCAATAACCAAAAGGCAAAGAAAATGACAACAAAACAAATCTTAATGTGCGCTGCATTGCTGGCTTCGAGTTCCCTCGCTTCAGCAATTCCTACGCTGCAAATCGGCGCCCCTGCGGGGTCTGGCGATACGGGCATTTACGCCGATTATGCTGCCAGTCTGACCAGCCCGACGGAATCCGACACGGCGGTAACGTCCGGCGGTTCAATTTTAGTCGCGGGTGCCTATGGTCCGAACACCTTAGCATTGGGCGGCGGCACCTGGAGCAATTTCCTCTCCACCAACGTGTTTGATGGTCACGGCGCGATCTTGCTCGCCACGGTTACCGATGGTGCCAGCCTTGCTGCACTGACGGTCAATGGGCTGGGTGCAATATACGCGTCCACGACCACCAGCTATTACCCCAACAATCATGCCCCGCTCAACAGTGCAGTCGATTATATGTTCTTCGACATTGGCAGTTTCGGCAACGCCGGCTCGGTTCCAGACTTTGCAGATGAAACGGGTTCTGCGGCTGGCGAAATCAAGGCGCTCACCCTCGGCGGTGCAAGCGTTTATGAGTGGGTTCACTTCGACCTCATGGCGCTGGAAACCGATAAGCATGGCAAGAGAACCCTAGTGACGCTTGAAAACAACCCCGGCTCACATGACGTCACATGGAAAAAAGAGGGTGGAGGGCCACCGAATGAGGTTCCAGAGCCCGCTTCCGCGCTGCTATTGGCGTTGGGTATTTTTGGTTTGGCCGCTGCGCGGAAAAACAAAAACTAGTACTTCAACGTCCATCCTAAAAAACGGCGCGCATTGCGCCGTTTTTTTTGAGAACATCAGTTCGGTCAAACCGTGGCATCAATCCCTTGCGAGGCTAACCGCACTTAGCGGATTCGCGGTGATCTGTTTGGCGGTTATTTTCGTCGGTGGCTGCTCCGGGAGGGTGAGCTTCAAGCGCTCGAGCAAGAGCTTGAGTTCGGGCTCGGGCTGCGTGTAGCGAGTGAGGCTGAGTTCGCGGGCATCGGTGGTTGGAACGTGCACATCGATCATCTGCACTGCGGCGAACTTCTCCAATGCGCTGCGCGCGGTGAGGCCCGGCGCGAGAAGTTCCAGTCGCAACCCAAGACTGACGTGCAAGCAGTAGGCGAGGAAGGCAAGGAATACGTGTGCTTCGACGCGTGCTTCCTCCTGATGGAAGATCGGCCGGATGGCCAGATCGCCTTGGAAGCGCCCGCTCCAAGCGGGCGAGACGCCCCTTGGGGGTGCCCCCCCAGATACTGGACCGGTGGATCACTGGCTCGCATCTCCTCGAGCACGGCCTCCGTCGGCACGCCCCGATCCATGCACCACACGCGCCGGGCCTTACCGTACTTGGCCCCAGCGTGTGCGCGTGCGGCTCGGCGGCAGACGTGCGGCCCGGAACTCATCGAGCTTGAGTTCCTCCCATAGCGTGAGCGTGAGCGCGAGCCAGCACACCCCCCATTGCCGCGGCCGACACAGCCGCAATTGCGACAACCGCAGGCGCCCAATCGAGGCGTCGACAGGTTGATCTCGGTCAGATACAACCCGTGTCGTTGCATCACGCGATCGCGAGCAACGCGACGATTCTCCACCCCGCCCCAGTAGCGGTGCTCCTTGCCGTCCTTCTTACGAACGGTGGCGC